>JAPSJS010000059.1 GCA_031178065.1 Altererythrobacter sp. | reverse complement strand
GGAGCGACCGCTCCGCTCAGCGCTCTTCCCCGGGGCCGCGGATCTCAGCCTCGAACGTGGTCTTGTCGCCGCCTGAGACGGTAAGAGTCACCTCGGTCGTCCCGCCCGGCTGCAGTTCGGGCGCGACGCCGGTCGCCATTACATGCTTGCCGCCCGGCTCGAACGCGACCTTGTCACCCTTCTTGAGCACCAATGGCAGCATTTCCTGCATCTGCACCTGTCTGTTCCATTCGCCATATTCGTGAAGCGAAGCGCTCTGCGCCCCTTCGACATGGGCGCGGGTAAGCGCGAGGTTGCGGCCGCCATCGTAGGCGAGATCGAAATAAACCGCGGCCGGATTGCCCTCGACCGGTGCGAGCACCATACGCGCATTCGTGACAGTTAGCCCTGGCACTCCCTCGGGTGCCTCGGCCGGCTGCTCGGTCGCGCTATCCCCACAGGAAGCAAGGCCGAGAGCGGCGACGGACAGGGCCGCAGCGGCAAGGATGGATGATTTCATGGTCGTTTCTCCCCTCTGAACACCGTACGAGGCTACCTCTCGGCGTCCCTTGTGCCAACAGAAACCGAACCTATATCCCGCACGTAATCGAGCCGCCGAGCAGTCTTGCCGGTTTCCGGGGGGCAAAGTGAGCGGCGTCCAACTATCGGAAGTGGAATAGGGAAACCATGGCGAAAGTAATCGGTATCGACCTCGGCACGACAAATAGCTGCGTTGCCGTGATGGATGGGGGCAAGCCCAAGGTTATCGAGAATTCCGAAGGCGCGCGCACGACGCCTTCGATCGTTGCGTTCACCAAGGATGGCGAACGCCTGATCGGCCAGCCCGCGAAGCGTCAGGCGGTCACGAACCCCGACAATACGCTGTTCGCGATCAAGCGCCTGATCGGCCGCCGCTACGACGATCCGACCACCAAGAAAGATCAGCAGCTGGTCCCTTACGATATCGTCAAGGGCAAGAACGGCGACGCCTGGGTCGAAGCCGGCGGTACCGAATATTCGCCTTCGCAGATTTCCGCCTTCATCCTGCAGAAGATGAAGGAAACCGCCGAGAGCTACCTCGGCGAGACCGTGACGCAGGCGGTCATCACCGTCCCCGCATACTTCAACGACGCGCAGCGCCAGGCGACCAAGGACGCCGGCCAGATCGCGGGCCTCGAAGTGCTGCGTATCATCAACGAGCCGACTGCGGCCGCGCTCGCCTATGGCCTCGAAAAGAACGACGGCAAGACTATCGCTGTCTACGACCTCGGCGGCGGCACCTTCGACATCTCGATCCTCGAGATCGGCGACGGCGTATTTGAAGTGAAGTCGACCAACGGCGACACCTTCCTGGGAGGTGAGGACTTCGACAGTGCGCTGGTCGAATACCTGGCTGACGAGTTCAAGAAGAAGGAGAACATGGATCTCCGTTCGGACAAGCTCGCTCTCCAGCGCCTCAAGGAAGCGGCGGAGAAGGCCAAGATCGAACTGTCCTCGAGCCAGCAGACCGAGGTCAACCTGCCGTTCATCACCGCCCGTATGGAAGGCGGCAGTTCCACCCCGTTGCACCTGGTCGAGACGCTGACCCGCTCGAAGCTCGAGCAACTCGTCGGCGACCTGATCAAGCGCACGCTCGAGCCGTGCAAGAAGGCGCTGGCCGATGCCGGGGTGGACAAGAGCAGCGTCGACGAAGTGATCCTCGTCGGCGGCATGACCCGCATGCCCAAGGTCCACGCGGTGGTCGAGGAGTTCTTCGGCAAGAAGCCGCACACCGGCGTGAACCCGGATGAAGTCGTGGCCATGGGCGCGGCGATCCAGGCGGGCGTGCTGCAGGGGGACGTCAAGGACGTGCTGCTGCTCGACGTGACCCCGCTCTCGCTCGGCATCGAGACGCTGGGCGGCGTGTTCACTCGCATGATCGATCGCAACACGACGATCCCGACCAAGAAGACGCAGACCTACTCGACCGCCGAAGACAACCAGAACGCGGTGACGATCCGTGTCTTCCAGGGCGAGCGTGAGATGGCCGCGGACAACAAGATGCTCGGCCAGTTCGATCTGGTCGGCATTCCGCCTGCGCCTCGGGGCGTGCCGCAGATCGAGGTCACCTTCGACATCGACGCGAACGGCATCGTCAACGTCAGTGCCAAGGACAAGGGCACCGGCAAGGAACAGCAGATCCGCATCCAGGCCTCCGGCGGTCTCAACGACAGCGACATCGAGCAGATGGTCCAGGACGCAGAGAAGTTTGCCGAAGAGGACAAGAAGCGCCGCGCAAGTGCCGAGGCCCGCAATCAGGCGGACAGCCTGGTCCACGCGACGCAGAAGCAGCTCGAAGAGCATGGCGACAAGATCAGCGCCGATCTCAAGAGCCAGGTCGAAGCCGCGCTGGCCGAGGCGAAGACCGCGCTCGAAGGTGACGACGTCGATGCGATCAACGCGAAGGCGCAGGCGCTGACCGATCTGGCCATGAAGATGGGTCAGGAGATCTACAGCAAGGAGCAGGCCGCTGCGGCCGACGCCCCGACTGATGGTGCCGCCAGTGCCAACGGTTCCGAGGGTAGCTCCGCGGAGGACGTGGTCGACGCAGAGTTCTCCGAAGTCGACGAAGACGGCAACAACAAGGGCTGAGACGCCCGATGAAGATCCAGTCCGCCGCCGATGCAACCCGCCCCGGTGGCGGCTAGGTCTTTAAGGGGCGGGACACCATGCCGGCAACCGAAACCGATTTCTACGAGCTTCTCGGGGTCAGCCGCGATGCGGACGGCGCGACGATCAAGTCCGCCTATCGCAAGCTGGCGATGAAGCACCACCCTGACCGCAATCAGGGCTGCAAGGAGAACGAGGCGAAGTTCAAGGCGATCAGTGTCGCCTACGACTGCCTCAAGGACCCGCAGAAGCGTGCGGCTTATGACCGCTTCGGGCATCAGGCCTTCCAGCAGGGCATGGGCGGCGGCCATCCCGGCGGCGACTTTGCCGACATCGGCGACATCTTCGAGACGATCTTCGGCAGCGCTTTCGGCGGTGGCGGGCGGCCGCAGCCGCGCCGCGGCGCCGATCTGCGCTACGACATGGAGATCGGCCTCGAAGAGGCGTTCCACGGCAAGTCCACCCAGATCGAAATCGAAGTCTCGCAGACCTGCGAAACCTGCCACGGCTCAGGCGCGACACCCGGCACGAGCACGCGCGGCTGCAATCTCTGCAACGGCTACGGCAAAGTCCGCGCCAAGCAGGGCTTCTTCGTGGTCGAGCGTCCCTGTCCCAACTGTCACGGACGCGGCGAAGTTCTGGTGAGCCCCTGCCGCGACTGCCGCGGGGAAGGCTGCGTCGACCGCCCGCAGACGATCGAGGTGGAGATTCCGCCCGGCGTTGACACCGGCACACGCATCCGCCTTTCCGGCAAGGGCGAGGCGGGCCCGCGCGGTGCCCCGCCGGGTGATCTCTACATCTTCGTACATGTCCGGCCCCATCCCGTGTTCCAGCGCGAGGGGACGACGCTGCTTTCCCGCGTTCCGATCAGCTTCACGACCGCTTCACTGGGCGGCAAGGTCGAGATTCCCGATCTCGGCGGCGAAACCAACATCGTAGACATCCCGGCTGGCATTCAGTCGGGCAAGCAGTTGCGCGTGCGCGGTGCGGGAATGCCCGTGCTGCAAGGCCGTGGGCGCGGGGACCTGGTGGTCGAGATCGCGGTGGAGACGCCGACGAAGCTCAGCAAGGAGCAGAAGGCGCTGCTCGAACAGTTCCGTGAGACCGAGACGGGCGACGAGTGCCCCGAGTGCCGCGGCTTCTTCGAACGCCTGAAGGATGCGTTCGGGGCCTGAAGGCTACTCCCGATAAGGGGTCGATTCTTCAAATTCGTTCGGTCGCCAACACCTCACTGCGGATCCGCTCCAGCAACCCCGGATCGGCGCGCAGCCGCTCGCGCTCCTCGTCCAGGATCGCGAGGAAGATTTTGCGCTTGAAAGCTGCCGGATCGATCTTCAGATCTCCGCCCTCGATGGTCGAACAGACCAGGTCGATCATCCGCTCCGCCCCGTGGAGCCGGCCCCAGAGATAGTCGTTCTCGCGGTAAGCGCGGCTGAAGAACGCGCCGAAGTTGTAGAACTCTATCCCGCGCAGCGTGGCCCGCGTGCCGCCCTCACGGATCGAGCGCGCATCGTCGGGACTGATCCGGTCGACCTTGATCGGATCGAACTCGGTCAATGCCTCGTCGCGCACCAGCGGCAAGGTCGCGACATCATAGAACGGGAAACCGAGATAAGTTAGCAGCGTCGGACGCCGGAGGTTCTTCGGCATCTTCTCGAGTGCTTCGGCAAGCATCTCCTCCGCCAGGTCGTCGACTTCGGGCAGCAGCCGGCGCGCCGCGAGCGCGTCGATCACCGCGGAAGGATCGTCGAGCACCTTTGACGCGAGCAGCGGAAAATCCTCGCCCAGGTCGTTCATCCCTTCGCGCGCGAAGTAGAGCGCGAGGATGCTGTAGATTGCGTCCCGCGCCGTCTCGACCGCGGCATCGGGTATCTCGGGATCGGCATCCCATTCGCGCGACAGGCGGCGAGCGAGCAGGCGCAGGCGGCGCACGCGAAAGCCGACGTCGTGCGCGCGGAAGAACGCGATCGCCTCCGCATTCGCACCGCCCGAGGGGGCGGAGAGGCGTTCGAGCCCTCTCTCGGCAAGAGCATTGCGCAGCACGGCGATGATCGGGCGCGCGTCTGGCAGCTTGAGCTCCGGCGCAGCATCGAACACCAGTTCCGCAAGGCTCTCCACGATACCGGTAAACTTTGCCTGGGCGTAAGACTGGAACGCATAGCCAGCTTGCTCGGCGGCGGCCTGCTGCGCCTTCGCCCGCCATGCGTGAAGCCGCTTCGGCGTTGGCCGGTCGAGGAACAATGTCAGCCCGAACAGTCGCTCCACCGCCGCTTCGACGTCCGGCCGCAGGGCGGCGATCATGTGCTGCCGCCGTTCCGCCTCGTGCGACTGACGTTCGAGCACTTCCAGATTGTCGCGGATCGGCTGCTCGCGCGGGATGGTCGAGAGCGATCCGAAGATCGCACCGAAGAAGCCGACTGGATCGCCGTTCTGCTCGCGGATCGAGTGCGTCCGGTCGGGGCGCGGGTCGATATAGACGAAGCGCCGGTCGACCTCCCGCTGGGCCGGGCGGCCGCGAAGCGCGCGCATCGCGCCTTCGAACGGCTTGTTGACCAGGACCGATCCGTCGATCAGCGAGATTCCCTCGGCCGAGCCTTGCCGCAAGTTGACTGGCATTGCCCGCTCCAGGAACTTGTGCCGCTCGCTCCATTCGACCTTCCGCTCGCGCGCCAGGCGGTCGATCTCCTTGAGCTGCAACGGCGGGAACGCGCCGGGGAAGCTCGCGGTAGCACGGGCAGCGAACGTGAGCTCCAGCGGGTCGGCTAGATCGTGTCCACCCTCGGCGGGGACGCGGGCGGTGAAACCGATCGGTAGGCGGTGTTCGCTCTCCTCCACCACCGGCGGACTGTTGAGCCGCAGCAGTTCCAGGTGCCCGCGGAAATCGGTTGTCGTCACCATCAGGTCGATCGGATGCCGGGGCGGCAGCAGCGGCTTGCCGCAGGGCGCCTTCGCCATCGCGTCCAGTGCCTCGAACAGGAGGTGCGAGAAACCGATGCCGGAGAACGGCGGCTCGAACCAGCGGCCGCGGATGAAGCTGGAGACTTTGCGCCGCACTTCCGCCTGCGTCTCCGGCGCCACGCTCTCCGACACAGCATTGCCCGGGCGCTGGAGCACCCACCAGGCCAGTGGCTGCGCCCAGTATTTGGCGAAACGCCAGACAGGTTCCGCCTTGGGGTCGACCAGGCGCTCGACGTCCGCCGCTGAGAGCCAAAGCTCCGTTAGCGGTTCCAGCGAGCGCCCGGAGTGGATCGCCTGCGCCAGGAACACCGCGTTGATCCCGCCCGCGCTCGCACCGCTGAGAATGTCGGGCAACACGCGCAACTTGAGCTCATGCGCCGCCTCGATCGCCTCCAGCAGTTCGCGATAGACGCCCTGCACACCATCGGCGGGCGGGTCGGCCGCATGGAACGCGCGGCTCGCGCTGGCAAGCTTCCAGATCTCCTTGGTGACCCCGTGCATGTAGACCGCCAGGCTGACGCCGCCGTAGCAGACGAGTGCGATCCTCAGTTCCTTCTGCCGCATCGGGCGCCTTGTGGCGGGCAATTGCGGCGAAGGCAATTGCGTTCCATAAATGTTCCGTTTATCGCGCTGCCATGGCCAAGTCGAAGAAGCGCTATGTCTGTCAGGCCTGTGGCTCGGTTTCCCACCGCTGGCAGGGGCAGTGCCCCGATTGCGCCGAATGGAACACGCTGGTCGAAGACGCGCCAGCGACCATTTTCTCGCAGAAGCACGATCTGTCGAGCGGGGGCAGGGCGATTGCGTTCGAGCCGCTCGATGCACCGGGGGAGGTGCTGACCCGGCGTACGACCGGGCTCGCGGAATTCGACCGCGCACTGGGCGGCGGCCTCGTACCCGGTTCGGCGATCCTGATGGGCGGCGACCCCGGCATCGGTAAGTCGACGCTGTTGCTTCAGGCAGCGGCGAAGATCGCCAAAGCCGGGAGCGAGACGGTCTACGTCAGCGGCGAAGAGGCGGCAGGCCAGGTGCGCCTGCGCGCCTCGCGTCTGGAGCTCGCCGACGCGCCGATCCGCCTCGCGGCCGCGACGTCCGTGCGGGATATTCTCACGACCCTGAACACCATGGCGCCGCCCGCGCTGCTGGTGATCGATTCGATCCAGACCATGCACTCGGACACGATCGAGGGCGCCCCCGGAACGGTCAGCCAGGTGCGCGGCTGCGCGTTCGAACTGATCCGCTATGCCAAGGAGAACGGCGTCGCGCTGGTGCTCGTCGGGCACGTGACCAAGGATGGCACGATCGCCGGCCCGCGCGTACTGGAGCACATGGTCGACGTGGTCATGAGCTTCGAGGGGGAGCGGAGCCATCAGTACCGCATTCTGCGCAGCCTGAAGAACCGCTTCGGACCAGTCGACGAGATCGGCGTCTTCGCCATGGCCGGGCAGGGGCTGGACGAAGTCGCCAATCCCTCAATGCTGTTCCTCTCGGGTCGCGACGAGCCGATGGCGGGCAGCGCCGTCTTCCCGGCCTTGGAGGGCACGCGGCCGGTGCTGATCGAGGTCCAGGCCCTGATCGTGCGCCTCCAGAGCGGGGCGACTCCGCGCCGCGCGGTCGTGGGTTGGGACAACGGGCGCCTGGCGATGCTGCTCGCCGTGCTCGAGGCTCGCTGCGGGCTCAACTTCAGCTCGGCAGAAGTCTATCTCAACGTCGCGGGCGGATATCGGCTCACCGATCCGGCGGCGGATCTCGCGGTGGGAGCCGCGCTGGTGTCCGCGCTGGCGGACCGGCCGCTGCCGGCCAAAAGTGTGTGGTTCGGCGAGGTCTCGCTCGCCGGCGAAGTGCGCCCCGTCGCCCATTCGACGCTGCGCGTGCGCGAATCGGCCAAGCTCGGATTCGGCTGCGGCTTCGGGCCGATGGAGGACAAGGCGGGACCGGCGAGCCCCTCCGCCTTCCGCTATCGCGGCATTCGGCAACTCGCCAATCTCGTTGACCAGGTTATGGCCACCACCTAACTCTGCGGTGCTTATGGCGATTTTCGACATCATCGTATTGATCATCGTCGCCGTGGCCGCGATCGGCGGCTTCATGCGCGGCTTCGTGCAGGAGGTGCTCTCGCTGGCCGCGTGGATTCTCGCGCTGTTCGCAATTCGCGCGCTCCACACACCGCTCTACACGTGGCTCGAACCTTACGTCGGTACGGAAACGGGCGCGGCCGTGCTGGCCTTCGCGCTGCTGCTGCTGATCCCATACGCCGCGATGAGACTGATCGCCGGGCGGGCGGGCAAGGCGTCCCGCAACTCGATCCTGGGCCCGATCGATCGCGTGCTCGGCTTCGGCTTCGGCATGATCAAGGGTGCGGTGATCGTCGTGCTGGCGTTCTCGCTGCTCGTGCTCGGCTACGACACGATCTGGGGCGTCGCCGGGCGGCCCGACTGGATCACGACCGCACGCACGTATCCGGTCGTCAATGCCAGCGCCAATGAACTGGTCGAAATTGTCCAGGAGCGTCGCGCACAACTGCGCCGTGAAGCGGAGGCGGAAGTCGCAGCCGAAGCGGCCTCATGACCGCCGCAGCCTCCGGCCCTCTCTACACGCCTGAGCTGCTCGCCTTGGCGGTGTCGCTGGCCGACAGCCCGCTCGGCGACGATCTGCACCTGCGCGGCGAAGCAGTTTCCCGCACCTGCGGCAGCACTCTCACAGTGGGGCTGCAGTGCGACGATGCGGGGCGGATCGAGCGGGTCGGCATGCAAGTCTCCGCCTGCGCCGTCGGACAGGCGTCCGCCGCTATCTTCGCAGCCGGTGCCTGCGGCACAACCGTTGGCGATCTCGCGGCGGCGGAGGGGGCGATCGCTGGCTGGCTCGCGGGTGGGGACACGCCCGCATGGCCCGGGATCGAGAAGATCGCCGCCGCCCAAGCGCATCCCGCGCGGCATGGTGCTATCCTCCTCCCGTGGAGAGCCGCGCGCGCCGCGCTTTCCAAGGCCGCCCTGGCCGGCTAAATCCCGTCCACAGGGCGAGGGGATGGCTGGATGAGTGAAAGCGCGGCATCGGCGCAGCGGGAGCCGACCGACAAGGAAATCCGACTGGTGATCGCGGCCTCATCGGCAGGCACGATCTTCGAATGGTACGATTTCTTCATCTACGGCACGCTCGCCGGGCTGATCGGTGCGGCTTTCTTCCCGAGCGGTAACGAGACGCTGCAACTGTTGCTCGTCTGGGCCGGGTTCGCGGTGGGGTTCGGCTTCCGTCCGCTCGGCGCGATCCTGTTCGGCTTCCTGGGCGACCGGCTGGGGCGCAAGTATACGTTCCTTATCACGGTCACCCTCATGGGCGTCGCAACAGCGGGCGTGGGCATGATCCCGAGCGCGGCCAGCATCGGGATCGCGGCACCCATCATCGTGATCGGTTTCCGCATTCTCCAGGGACTCGCCCTTGGCGGTGAATACGGAGGTGCTGCGATCTATGTCGCCGAGCACGCGCCGCGGGAGAAGCGCGGGTTCTACACCAGCTTCATCCAGGCGAGCGTGGTGGGCGGGTTCGTATTGTCGATCGCGGTTGTGCTCACATGCCGCCTGCTCATCCCGGAGGAAGACTTCGCCGCCTGGGGCTGGCGCTTGCCGTTCCTGCTGTCGATCGTGCTGCTGGCAATCTCGCTGTGGATGCGCCTGAAACTCCACGAAAGCCCGGTGTTCCAGGCAATGAAGGCGGAAGGGAGAACGGCCGCCAACCCCTTCGCCGAAAGCTTTCGCTATCCGGGCAACGGCAAGCGGATCTTCGTCGCCCTGTTCGGCATCACGGGCGTTTTGACGACAATCTGGTACACGGCATTCTTCTCCAGCCTTTCATTTCTGCGCGGCCCGATGGGCATGGACGAGCAACTGGTCGAAATCGCGCTGTTCGTCGCGGGCCTGATCGCCATGTCGTTTTACCTCGCCGTCGGGCGCTGGTCGGACCGGATCGGGCGCAAGAAGCCGATCGTCATCGGCGCACTGCTGACGCTGGTGCTGCTCTTCCCGATGTTCTGGGGCATGGGCAAGCTCGCCAATCCCGGGCTCGCCGAAGCGGCCGAGGCAAACCCGGTGGTCGTCGCCGGCACGCAGTGCTCGACCGATCCGTTCGCGGAGTTGTTCGGGCGGGAGCAGACCGACTGCGGCAAGCTGCTCGAGACACTGACGGCGAACGGCGTTTCCTATTCCGTCGAACAGTCGCGTGATCTTGGTCTGACTGTCGGGGGAGACGCGATCCCGCTCGATCCCGCCTGGTTCGAGGATGCAGGGACCAGGCGCGATGGCCTGCTCGGCGCGCTTGAGGCGCGCGGGTTCGATTTCGCGCGCCAGACGCCGCCTGCGATCAACGTGCTCGGGATCGTCACGCTTCTGCTGGGCCTCGGAATGCTGTCGGCGCTGACATACGGTTCGGTCGCAGCACTGCTCTCCGAGATGTTCCCGCCGCAGATCCGCTATTCATCAATGTCGATTCCCTATCACATCGGAGCAGGCTACTTAGGCGGGTTCCTTCCCCTGATCTCGGGCATCATCGTTGCGCGGACCGGCGACGTCTACGCAGGGCTCTGGTATACCTGGGCTGTGGTCGCGTTCGGTGCCGTTGTGGCCTGGTGGGGCCTTCCTGATGGACCGCCGAAAGACTTCGAAGCCGATGCCTGACCTTCCGCCGCCAAGCCTGCGGCTACGACTGGATGAAGAAGCGCTAGCGGCCAATTGGCGCACGCTCGACACTATGTCGGGCGCTGCCAGTGCAGGGGCGGCGGTGAAGGCCGACGGCTATGGGCTTGGTGCGGACAAGGTGGTGCCGGTGCTTCGCGATGCGGGCGCGCACGACTTCTTCGTCGCGCACTGGAGCGAAGTGCCCGAGGCGCTGCGCCACGTCGCTCCGGCACAAGTTTCCGTCCTGCACGGACCGGTGCGCGCCGAGGACGCCGCCTATGCGCAGGAGACCGGGATCAGGCCGGTCATCAACAGCATCGAGCAGGCGAAGCGCTGGATTGAGGCAGGCGGGGGGCCGTGCCACCTGATGGTCGACACCGGGATCAACCGCCTCGGCCTGTCGCTCGTGGACATCGGCGATCCGGTGATTGCGGCGCTCGAAGTCGACCTGCTGATGTCGCATCTCGCGTCGGCGGACGAGCACAGCGTGCTCAACGCACGCCAGCTCGAACGTTTCCGCACGGTCTGCACGGCGATCCCGGCGCGGCGGCGGAGTCTCGCCAACAGCGCGGGAATCGCGCTGGGGGCGGACTTCACCTTCGATCTTACGCGGCCCGGCATCGCACTCTACGGTGGCGTCCCGCGCAGCGAGCTTGCGGGCGCGATCCGGCAGGTCGCCTATCCGCAAGCCGCGGTGATTCAGGTGCGTGAACTCGCCGCCGGCGACAGCGTCGGCTACAACGCGGCCTTCACTGCGGCCGGGGCGATGCGCGCCGGGGTGGTGTCGCTCGGCTATGCCGATGGCTTTCTGCGCTGCCGCGGTTCGAGCGTGCTGCGGTGCGGCGAGGCGCATCTGCCGCTGCTCGGCAAAGTGTCGATGGACATGATCGTGGTCGATCTGAGCGCAGCGCCGGACGTGCACGAAGGCGACTGGCTGGACGTGCCGTTCGACTTGCCGGCGCAGGCCGACGCCTGCGGACTTTCGCAATACGAACTTCTGACTACGCTCGGTCCCCGCTTTCGCAGGTAGGGGGACGTCGATGTTGCGCTGCACATGCTGCACCTGCTAATGCAACAGAAAGCGCAGCATCTCGGGAATCTCAATGGCCAGGAACCAGGGCGGGGCGGGTGATCCGATCACCATCAAGAAGTACGCCAACCGGCGCCTCTACAACACCGGCACCTCGAGCTACATAACGCTCGAAGATCTCGCCAAGATGACCCGCGAGGGTGTGCAGTTTCAGGTCGTCGATGCGAAGACGGGTGACGACATCACCCATTCGATCCTGACCCAGATCATCATGGACGAAGAGGCCAGCGGCGAACACATGCTGCCGGTCAGCTTCCTGCGCGATCTGATCTCGATGTACGGCAACTCGATGCAGGCGATGATGCCAAGCTATCTCGAAGCGAGCATGGCGAACTTCCGCGAAAATCAAGCCAAGCTGCAGGAAGCGTTTCAGGGTGGCATGGGCAACAATCCCTTCGCCCGGATCGCCGAAACCAACATGGCGATGATGCGCGCCGCGACCGAAGCATTCATTCCCGGCGCCAAGAACGAAGCGCCGAGGGCCGGCAAACAGGATGCGGAACTCGCCGCGCTGCGCGAACAGATGGCGGCGATGCAGAAAAAGCTGGACGAACTCGATAAGTAGCGCGAACGCGCCCGCCTTCACCGACGACGAATTGCAGGAATTCACGTGTCCCAGATCCGCCATGCGCTGAACACCCGGCGCGCCGACGATTTCGCCCAGTGGTACCAGGAAGTGATCTCCGCGGCCGACATGGCCGAGGAGTCGGGCGTGCGTGGGTGCATGGTGATCAAGCCGTGGGGCTACGGCATCTGGGAGCGGGTGCAGCGCCTGCTCGATGCACGGATCAAGGCCACGGGCCACGACAACTGCTATTTCCCGATCTTCATCCCGCTCTCGAACTTCGAGCGCGAGGCGAGCCATGTTGAAGGTTTCGCGAAGGAGATGGCGGTCGTCACACATCACCGTCTCATCACAGACGGCGAGGGGGGATTGGTGCCCGATCCCGAGGCGAAGCTGGAAGAGCCACTGGTCGTCCGGCCCACCTCGGAAACGATCATCGGCGACGCCATGGCGCGCTGGGTACAGAGCTGGCGCGACCTTCCGCTGAAGCTCAATCAGTGGGCCAACGTCGTGCGCTGGGAAATGCGCACGCGCATGTTCCTGCGTACCAGTGAGTTCCTCTGGCAGGAGGGCCATACGGCGCACGAGAATGCCGACGAAGCGAAGGAGCACACCCTGCGTATGCTCGAGGTCTACCGCGCTTGTGCGGAGGAAGACATCGCCATGCCCGTAGTCGCGGGTGAGAAGCCGGAGCACGAGCGCTTCCCAGGGGCCGTCGAGACGTGGTCGATCGAGGCGATGATGCAGGACGGCAAGGCGCTGCAGGCAGGCACCTCGCACTACCTCGGGACCAACTTCGCAGAAGCTGCAGGCATTCGCTATCAAGACCGCGAAGGCACACAGCAATTCTGCCACACCATCAGCTTCGGCCTTTCGACCCGTGTCATCGGCGGCATGATCATGACGCACGGCGATGACGACGGATTGCGCGTACCGCCTAAGCTCGCGCCGTGGCAGGTCGTGGTCCTGCCCATGCTGCGCGACGATGAACGCGATACTGCATTGCTCGAATACTGCGAAGGCCTGCGCGCGGCGCTTGCCGGGACCTCGGCCTTCGGCGAACCCGTGCGCGTCCTGCTCGACGACAAGCCCGGCAAGGCCGCAGCCAAGCGCTGGGACTGGGTGCGCAAGGGCGCGCCGGTGATTGTCGAGGTCGGCGGGCGCGACATGGAGAACGGTGTCGTCTCGCTGCTCCGCCGCGACCGGCTGTGGGGAGAGAACGCCAAGCCGGCATTCGAGGCCCCGACACGCGGTGATGCGGCTCGGGCGATCCCCGGACTGCTCGAAGACATCCAAGAGGCGCTGTTCGTCGAAGCATGCGATCGGCGCGAGGCCAACATCACGCGCGGGATCGAGAGCATGGACGCGCTGAAGGACTTCTTCGCCTCCAACGGCCGCTACCCGGGCTGGCTTGAAGTGCAATGGGCCAAGCCGACGGGCGCCGCGCTGGAGAAGGTCATCGAAGACCTCAAGGCGCTCAAGCTGACGGTGCGAAACGTGCCGATCGGTTCAGCGGCAGCCGACGGCACGTGCCTCTTTACCGGGGAGCCGGCGGCAGAGCGAATTCTGATCGGCAAGGCTTACTGACGAATGCACGGGCCCAGCCTTCGCTGAGACTCGCGTCTGCATCGTAGAGGTCTTGTATTCGAGTGGTTTGGCGGCAAGAGTGCGCGCCATGCACAAGCTCCTGCCGCTCGCCGCCCTTCTCGTTGCTGCTCCCGCCTCCGCGCAGGGCAACCCCACCGACAGCGTTTCGCAGGAGCGGCTGCGATCGGACGTCGCGAGCCTGGTGAGCTTCGGCACGCGCCACACGCTTTCCGAGCAGGATAGCGAGACCCGCGGCATCGGCGCAGCGCGGCGCTGGGGCGAAGCGCAGTTCCGCGCTGCGAGCGAGGCCTGCGGCGGCTGCCTGGAAATCGCGCTGCCGGAGCGCATGATCCAGGGTAACCGCGTGCCCGAACCGACGCGTCTGGTGAACGTCGTTGCCATCCAGCGAGGGAGCGAACGCCCCAACGAGGTGGTGATCGTTCAGGGGCATATCGATAGCCGCGTCTCCGACGTGGCGGACTTCACCAGCGACGCGCCCGGCGCGAACGACAACGCTTCGGGCACCGCGCTGGTGATCGAGGCGGCGCGCGTGCTCTCGCAGAACGAATACCCCACCACGATCGTCTACGCGCTGCTCTCGGGCGAGGAGCAGGGTCTTTATGGCGGCCAGTTGCTGGCCGATTATGCGGAGGAGCAAGGCTGGACGGTCAAGGCGGTGCTCAACAACGATATCGTCGGCGGGTCCTGCGGATCGGACGGCTACTGCGACGATGCGCATGTGCGGGTGTTCTCCGAAGGACCGCGCGCCGATCTGACGGATGAGATCCGCGCCGCACAGCGCCGCAATGGCGGCGAGAACGACAGCCCCGGTCGGAACATCTCTCGCTGGCTCGACGAGCTTGCCGAAGCTGACCCCGCCGGGCTCGATGTGCGGCAGATCTGGCGCACCGACCGGATGGGGCGGGGCGGCGACCAGATTCCATTTCTGGAGAACGGCTACCCCGCCGTCCGCATCTCCGTCGCGGTCGAGGACTACGATCACCAGCATCAGGACCTGCGCGTCGAGGAGGGCGTAACCTACGGCGATACGATCGACGAGATGGATTTCGCTTATCTGGCGAAAGTCACCCGCTTCAACGTCCGCGCGCTCGACGCTCTGGCACAGGCGCCGATGCCGCCCGCGCCGACTGCCGAGGCGGCTGTCCAGACCTTCACCGAAATCACGTGGGACGAGGTCCCCGGCGCCGTCGGCTACACGATCTGGCAGCGCCGCACGGACGAGCCCTACTGGCGCGAGAAGCCGGTGATCGAGAACGTGGTCGCGACCAGCGCGAAACTTGAAGGTGTCCGAGGCGACGACTGGATCTTCGGCGCCAGTGCACGCGCGGCGGACGGCACGCAAAGTCCCATTGCCAGCGCGGTTCCCGCCGGCGGGTTCGCGCCGCTCGCTGAAACCCAACCCTGATCCGTTCGTATTGAGTCCATGCTGCCTGCGCAGCGGAAGGGGCGGAGCTGGGTACGCATTTCGGCGTCCCGAGTTCGCTCGACACGAACGGACCGGAGGAATAGGGCACGGCCATGGCCCGCTACACCCAAGGCTTGCCCTCGCGCGAGCAGATCCTCGAATTCATCCAGACCTCGGACACCCCTGCGGGCAAGCGTGAGATCGCCAAAGCATTCGGCCTCAAAGGGCAGGAGAAGATTGCGCTCAAGCAGCGCCTGAAGGATATGGCCGAGGAAGGCCTGATCGACGGCAAGAAGACCGCCTATCACCGGATGGGCGGAGTGCCCAAGGTCACCGTTCTGCGCGTGGTGGAGATCGACGACGGCGAAGCCTTCGCGATCCCCGATGGCTGGCAGCCCGACGATGGAAGCCCGCCCCCGCGGCTGCGCGTCATCGAGGGAAAAAAGGGCAAGTCGCGCCAAGCCGCGTTGAAGACCGGCGACCGTGTCCTCGCGCGCACCGAAGAAACCGGGCGCGGGTGGAAAGCGCACGTGATGAAGAAGCTCCCGGCCCGAACCGAGGGGCTGATGGGCGTCGTCGAGATCGACGCGGGCGGGAAAGGCTGGCTCGCGCCGGTCGACAAGCGGGTGCGCAGTTCCTCGGCGATCGCCGACCTCGGCGGGGCGGAGGAAGGACAGCTCGTCCTCGCCGAGCCCGCCGGCCGGTCGTCGCGCTCGGGGGTCAACGTGGTCGAAGTGCTCGGCGATCCACTCGAACCCCGCAGCTTCTCGCTCATCGCAATTGCCAAGCACGGCATCCCGCACATCTTCCCCGAAGCCGCGATCGAAGAGGCGGAGCGCGCAGCCGAGCTGCCGCTGAGCGCGGACAAGCGCGAGGATCTGCGTCATTTGCCGATCGTCGCCATCGACCCGGCCGATGCGCGGGATCATGACGACGCGATCTGGGCCGAGCCGGACGGCGAAGGCGGTTATCGCGCGCTGGTCGCGATCGCCGACGTGAGTTTCTACGTGCGGCCCGGCGGTGAAATCGACCGCGAGGCGCGCAAACGCGGCAATTCGGTCTATTTCCCCGACCGCGTCGTGCCGATGCTGCCGGAAGTGCTGAGTGCCGACGTCTGCTCGCTCAAGCAGGATGAGGACCGCGCGGCGATGGCCTGCCACCTGC
>JAPSJS010000014.1 GCA_031178065.1 Altererythrobacter sp. | reverse complement strand
GCGCCGCCGGGGCGCAGACCGGTGATGCCTTCGAAGTGGCGCTTGCCGGCCGCCGCGTTCTCGAACGCGAAGGTGCTGGTGAGGAAGATCGGCGGCTTCAGCGAGCCTTCGGAGAGCGAGGGTTCGTAGCCATGGCCCATCATCAGCGTACTCGGCTTGAGCCGGCGCCCGTCGATCTTGGTCACTTCGGGCTTGGGATTGCGGCGCGGGGTGGGCTTGTCGGTGGAATCGATGGCGTCCGGCATGGAGGCGCTCCTTCCTTTGCATCACGCTCCCAGGAAGGCAGGAGCTCGGATGGCTGGCCGGCGGCGCCCGTTCCTAACCTCCGCAGGAACGCATCTCCGCCCGGTGCCGCGATGCCTTGCAATTATCGCCGTGCCGGCGGGATTTCAACTCGTCGAAGCGGCCTGCTTTCCGGCGGGTTCGACTTCGAACGATTCGATGTGCCACCGCAGTTGTTCTGCGGTCGCGCCGGGCACATCGTTGACTCGGCGCAGCACCGTGGTGCCGGTCAGTTTGCCGCCCTTGTCGCCCGTGATCGTGGTGGGAACTTCGTAGTAGAGGGAGCCTGCTGCGCCCTCCATCTGGCCCATGGGAACGGCAACCGTGATCTTGCCTAAGTCGTCGAACATTGCGGCGAACTCGGCATGGCTGATATTGTCGCGCGCCGTGTCGCCGAGCATCGCGTAGGCCCGGTCGAAATCCTCGAATTGGATTGCCCGTGCGAAGTCGAGCAGGACCTTCCGCGCACCAGGCTCTCCCTTCTCCGCTTCGGGCACGAGCGGGGCGGAACCGGCGCCCGGCAAAGCGGTCTCGGCTGCGCTCCCGCCAGGCGCACTGGCCGTTGGAGACGGGATGGGCGATTCGGGGACGATAACCTCGTCGGAAGAGGTTTCGCTGTCGCCGTTCGTCTGCCCGCACCCGGCAAGCGCAAGCGCCATGCCGGCCGCGCGCATGGTTGAAGAGCGGGCGGCAGGGCGTGAACGTTGCATGTGTATCCCCAAAGCTGCGTCTCGATCAGCCTGAGGATATACCAGGATCGCCGCCATCGGAATGCCTGTCGCCACCCCGAACCGGCAGTTCAGGTGCCGCTAAACCACTTTGTGGCACGTCTCGGGGATGATCCGTGCTGCAATCGCCACCGCCCTTTTCGCCGCCGTTCCGCTGGCCGCGCTCTCCATTCCCGAACCCTCCGCCGCGAGATCGGCACAGGAGCGTGCCTCGGAATGGCAGATCGGGCCGATCCTGCGCGGCCGGAGCCATTCGCCCGGCATGCCGCGCTACGCGACGTATGAGGGCGGCGAGACCTTCTTCGACATCCCCTGGCCGACCCCGCGCGAGGGGCACGTGCACTACGTGACGGTACCGACCGGTTCGCTCACCGGCGCGCGCCGAATCGTGCTGCGCTACCGCATCGAAGGCGAGCGAGGAGTGCGTATCGTGCCGGAGGAGAGCCCGCAGAAGAAGGCAACACTGTCGCTCTATTTCCAGCGCGGCGGCGACAACTGGACGGCGAAGGGACGCTACGCGACCTATCGCTGGTATGCGCCGGCCGCGACCATGGGACCGCTCACGCCCGGCACGCACGAGGTCAGCGTGCCGCTCGATGCGAACTGGACCGCTGTGCAGGGCGCCAATCGGAACAGCGCGCCCGAAGCCTTCGCGCGGGCGCTGGAAGACGCCTCGCGCGTCGGGTTCGTCCTCGGGTCGAGTGGAGGGCGCGGCCACGGCGTATTCGCCACCGGGCCCGCGCGCTTCACGATTCTCGATTTCTGGGTGGAGTAGCGGCGAGGCGCCGGGTTATCTGGGCGCCAGCACCATCAGCATCTGGCGACCTTCGAGACGCGGGTAGGCCTCGACCTTCGCGATCTCTTCGACGTCGTCCTGCACACGCCGCAGCAAGTCCATGCCGAGCTGCTGGTGCGCCATTTCGCGCCCGCGGAAGCGCAGGGTGACCTTCACCTTGTCGCCGTGCTCGATGAACTTGTTCACGTTGCGCATCTTCACGTCATAGTCGTGATCGTCGATGTTCGGACGCATCTTTATCTCTTTGATTTCCTGCGTCTTTTGCGTCTTGCGCGCGGCGTTTGCCTTCTTCTGCGCCTCGTAGCGGTACTTGCCGACGTCGAGGAACTTGCAGACCGGCGGATCGGCGTTGGGGGAAACCTCGACCAGGTTCAGGCCGACTTCGGCCGCCTGTTCGATCGCTTCGCGGGTGTACATCACGCCGAGGTTTTCGCCATTCTCATCGATGACGCGAACCTTGTCGGACTGGATCATGTTATCAAAGCGCGGGCCGCTCTTTACGGGCGGTTGCAATGTGCGCCGGGGGGGACGGGCTATGGGGCGGTCTCCTGTTTGCCGTTGTCAGTGGCGCCCCATGTAGGCGGAATCGCAGGGATTCGCTAGAGGCCCTGCGCGAGCGCCTCTCGTCTGCGTTCCGGTGTTTCCATTATGCCGCGGCACGCCACAGCGGGAACTGCGCGAGCTTCCCGGCCAGCGGCAGCACGGCGTCGATCCGCGCGGCGGGTTGCATCGCCTCCCGGATCACCGGGTCGGCCGCGTTCATCCCGCCGGTCAGTGCGCCGAAGGCCGGTAGGATCATGCGTCCGCCGCTTCCTTCGCCGCTCGCCACCACCGCGCAGGGGCGCCGGATATGCCGCTCGCGCACGGTCACCTGGAGGCGGGGGTGGTAGTGGCCCGACAGCTCGGGCCGCGCCTCTCCCGCACGAGCTTGGTGGCGCAGGACGATCCCGGCCAACTCGAGTTCCTCGGCGATAGTCCCGCCGCTGCGCGCTTCCATCGCCGGATCATGGTTGCCGGTGATCCACACCCAGTCGGTCGCCCGCGTGAGCGCGGCGAGCATGCCCGCCGCATGATCCTCCAGCCGCGTGCTGCCGTGGCTGTCGTGGAAGTTGTCGCCCAGCGTGTAGACGCGCCGCGCCCCCGTCTCGCGGATGGCCAGCGCGACCCGCTCCAGCGTCTCGCGGCTGTCGTAGGGCGGCAGCATCTGCCCGTGGCGGGCATAGAAGCTCGCCTTCTCGAGATGCAAGTCCGCGACCAGCAGCGCACGCTCGCGCGGCCAGTAGAGCGCGCGGCCTTGCGTGAGGACGAACTCCTCGCCAGCGAACGAAAGGGGAACCATGGACCGCTCTTGCCGTAGCGGATTCGGCTTGGCAAGGGATTCGCACCATGACCGACTGGCAACCCCACACCGCCCGCGCGAAAAACTGGTTCGAGGACCTGCGCGACCGCATCTGCGGCGAGTTCGAAGCGATCGAGCGCGAGGCGGGCTCCGACGCGGCGTTCGAGTACACCCCGTGGCAGCGGGAGGAGGAGGGCAACGCCGAGCCCGGCGGCGGCGTCCGCGGAGTGATGAAGGGCAAGGTGTTCGAGAAGGTCGGGGTCAACGTCTCCACCGTCCACGGTCGTTTCGCGCCCGAGTTCGCCCGCACGATCCACGGCGCGGAGGAAAACCCGGAGTTCACCGCAACCGGCATCAGCCTCGTCGCCCACATGGCGAACCCGCACGTGCCGGCGGTGCACATGAACACGCGCTTCCTGACGACCGCAAAGGCCTGGTTCGGCGGCGGCGCGGACCTCAACCCGCCGATCCCCTACGACGACGACACCGAAGCATTCCACGCCGCCTTCCGCGCGGTCTGCGCGCGTCACAATCCGACCTACTACGAACGCTTCAAGAAGTGGGCCGACGACTATTTCTTCATTCCCCACCGCGGCGTCCACCGCGGGGTGGGCGGCATCTTCTACGATCACCTCGAATGCGCCGACGAAGCCGCGTGGGAGCGCAACTTTATCTTCACGCAGGACGTGGGCAGCGCCTTCCTCGACGTGTTCCCGGCCATTGTCCGCCGCCGGATGGGTGCGGAGTTCACGCTCGAGGACAAGTACCGCCAGCTCGAATGGCGCGGCCGCTATGCCGAGTTCAACCTCGTCTACGACCGCGGCACGCTGTTCGGCCTCAAGACCGGGGGCAACATCGACGCCATTCTGATGAGCCTGCCGCCCGAAGCGGTGTGGAGCTGAACTTCAGTCCGGCGCTTGGCACCACCCGCCTGCGCCGATATGCGAACCTGATAACCGCAATCCGGGAGAGACCCATGCGCCCCATCGCCGCCGCGCTTTCGCTGCTTCTTGCCACCACTGCCTGCACGACGATGGAGGCGCAGCCGCCGGCCGCCTCGGCCGAGCGCATGGTCGCGCCGATCCTGACCACGCCCGACGCGGTGGACAGCGCGACCTTCGCGCAGCCGCAGGTCGCACGGGTGACCCATGTGGCGCTCGATCTCGCGCTCGATTTCGAACGTGACAGCGTCGGCGGCACGGCCACGCTCGACATCCTCGCGCGGCCCGATGCCTCGCAGATCGTGCTCGACAGCGACGGCCTGCAGGTCAGCCGTGTCACCGACGCACGCGGCAACGAGCTCGGCTTCGAAGTCGGCGAGCGCGTGGAGGGCAAGGGGGCGCCGCTGACGATCACGATCGGAAACGCGCGCCGCATCGTCATCTCCTACACCGCCAACCCGCAGGCGAGCGCGCTCCAGTGGCTCGATCCCGAGCAGACCGCGGGCGGCGAGCATCCGTTCCTGTTCAGCCAGGGCCAGGCGATCCACAACCGGAGCTGGATCCCGACGCAGGACAGCCCCGGCATCCGCCAGACCTGGGAAGCGCGGGTGACTGCGCCCAAGCCGCTCGACGTGGTCATGTCGGGCATTCTCCAGGGTGAGCCGGAGGACCTTGGTAACGGTCGCCGCGCGTTCCGCTTCCTGATGGACAAGCCGGTCGCGCCCTACCTGATCGCGATCGCCGCGGGCGATATCGATTTCCGCGCGATCGGCCCGCGCACCGGCGTCTGGGCCGAGCCGGCGATCCTCGATCGCGCGCACTGGGAAGTCGCCGACACCGAGGACATGGTGGAGGAGGCCGAGGCGCTCTACGGCCCCTACCGCTGGGGTCGCTACGACATGATCGTCCTGCCGCCGGCCTTCCCGTTCGGCGGGATGGAAAACCCGGTCATGACTTTCCTCACCCCGACCTTCATCGCCGGGGACCGCAGCCTGACGGGCCTCGTCGCACACGAGCTGGCCCATTCGTGGTCGGGCAATCTCGTCACCAACGCGGTCTGGGCCGACAGCTGGCTCAACGAAGGGGTGACCTCCTATTTCGAGAACCGCATCATCGAGGAGATCTACGGCGAGAAGCGCGCCGAGCAGGAAGCCGCGCTGAGCTTCGCCGCGATCGAGGAGACGCTGGCCGAGGTCGGCGCCGATGCGCCGGGCACTGCGCTGCATCAGCCCGACGGCACCGACAGCGCGGGCAGCGCAATCGTCTACGACAAGGGCGCGGCCTTCCTGCGCACGCTGGAGCGGGAGGTCGGGCGCGAACGCTTCGACGCCTGGCTGCGCCAGTGGTTCGACAACCATGCGTTCGAGCCCGCAACCTCGGCGATGATCTACGAGGACATGCGCAAGAATCTCGCCGGCGGTGCGGCGGAGGCCGAGCGACTGCGTTTGCGCGAATGGATCTACGAGCCGGGCCTGCCCGCCAATGTCGCGCGGCCCGATCCAGCGGCGTTCGCGACGGTCGACGCGGCCGCGGCAGCCTACGGCGCGAACCGCGCGATTCCGGCGGCGGGCGTGTGGCGCGGATGGAGCTCGGCCGAGCGGCAGCGCTTCCTGCGGAAGCTGCCGCAGCAACTTTCGGCGGAAGAGCTCGCGCAGCTCGACCGGCAGCTCGGCCTGGCGGGCACCGGCAACAACGAGGAGCTGTTCCTGTGGCTCGAACTGGCGCTCGCCAACCGTTACGAGCCCGCGGTGCCCAAGGCCGAGGCGTTTCTCGCCGAAGTCGGCCGCGCCAAGTTCGTCCGCCCCCTCTTCGCCACGCTGATGGAGGAAGGCGAATGGGGCCAGCCGATCGCCCAGCGCATCTACGCCAAGACCCGCCCCAGCTATCACGCCGTGACCCGCGGGAGCGTGGACAAGGTGGTCGGCTGGAAGGAGTGACGGCCAAATTCGGTGCCGTCACCCATTTCCCGTCACTCAGCGTGCGCTGGAATGATGGCGGAGGATCACGGGAGAGGGTGGCGGGGCGTCAGGACCGCACCCCTCGTCAGGCGATCCACAGCCTCAGTACCCAAGCCACCGCGCCGAGCACCGCCACGCTGGCAACCCAGATCGCGGCGAGCCAGGCGAGTCGCTGCCACAGCGGCCGCCGATCGGCGCTGCGGCCGATCTCGTCCATCAGTGGTAACCTTCGTGGCCGACCTTGCCGCGGAAGATCCAGTAGGCCCAGCCGGTATAGGCGAGGATCAGCGGCATCGTGATGCCGACGCCGATCAGCATGAATATCTGGCTGCTCTCGGGCGCTGCGGCATCCCAGATCGTTACCTGGTCGGGCACGATGTAGGGGAACATCGACACCCCGAGCCCCGCCATGCCGAGGAAGAACAGCGCCAGCGAGAGCCAGAACGGCGCGGCTTCCCAGCCTTTCGCCAGGCCGCGGAACAGCAGAAAGGCGATGATCGCGGTCAGCAGCGGGACGTTGGCGGCGAACAGCACGCTCGGCATCGAGAACCAGCGGTCGAAATACTGCCCCTCGAGGAATACGGTATAGACACTGACCGCCGCCAGCAGCGCCAGCGTGGCGATTGCGGCGCGGACGGCCATCCGCCGGGCATGGTCCTGCGCCGGCCCCTCGAGCTTCCAGATCAGCCAGGTGCTGCCGAGCAGCGCATAGCCGGCGACCGTGCCGAGGCCGGTCAGCAATGTATAGGGCGTCAGCCAATCCCACCAGCTTCCGGCGTAGGCGCGGCCCGCCACATCGACCCCCTGCAGCAGCGCGCCGAGCACCATGCCCTGGCTCAGCGCGGCAACGAACGAGCCGACAGTGAAGGCGAGATCCCACAGCGGGCGATGCGCGGGATCGCGCCAGCGGAACTCGAACGCCACGCCGCGGAACACGAGGCCCAGAAGCATCGCGATGATCAGCGGGTAGGTCGCAGGAAGGACGATCGCGTAAGCGAGGGGAAAGGCCGCCATCAACCCGCCGCCGCCGAGCACCAACCAGGTCTCGTTCCCGTCCCACACCGGCGCGATCGAGTTCATCGCGCTGTCGCGCTCCTCGCCGACACTGAAGCTCGGGAAGAGGATGCCGATGCCGAGATCGAACCCGTCCATCACCACGTAGGCGAAGACCGCGAAGGCGATGATGAACGCCCAGATGAGCGAGAGATCGATCATGCCTCGTCCTGTCCGTCCGGAATGGTCTCACGCCGCCCCGGATTCTGCGTCGGCCCCGGGGTGATGCCGGAAGTGCGGATCGGCCCTTTCTCCCCGTGTTTGACCCCGCGTTCGCCAGGCATCGGCGACTTGCTCATCAGCCTGAGGATATACCAGGTGCCAGCCCCGAACACCGCGAAGTAGACGACGATGAACGCGACGAGCGACGTCGCCACTGCCGGCGCGTCGAGCGGGCTGGCGCTGTCGGCGGTGCGCAGCAGCCCGTAGATCGTCCACGGCTGGCGCCCGACCTCGGTGGTGATCCATCCGGCGAGCACCGCGGCGAAGCCCGACGGGCCCATGACCAGCGCCGCGCGGTGAAGCCAGCGCCAGTCGTAAAGCTTGCGGCGCGCCCGCGCGAGAAGGCTCCACATGCCGATCCCGAGCATGGCGAGGCCGATCCCGACCATCACCCGGAAGGACCAGAACACGACGGCGACCGGCGGCCGGTCCTCCTCGGGAATCGTGTCGAGCCCGGCGAGCGGCGCGTCCGGATCGTGCTTGAGGATCAGCGAGGAGGCCTTGGGAATCTCCACCGCATAGTGGACCGTCTCTTCCTCGCTGTCGGGAATGCCGAACAGGATCAGCGGCGCCCCATTGGGGTGGCTTTCGAAATGCCCCTCCATCGCCATGATCTTGGCCGGCTGGTGCTCGAGCGTGTTGAGCCCGTGCAGGTCGCCCGCGAGGATCTGGATCGGCGCGACGATCGCGGCCATCCACATCGCCATCGAGAACATCGTCCGCGCGTGGGGATTGGTGCGGTCCTTGAGCAGATGCCAGGCGCCGACCCCGCCCACGACGAAGGCCGTGGTCAGGTAGGCTGCGATCACCGTGTGTACGAGGCGGTAGGGGAAGCTGGGATTGAAGACGATGTCCCACCAGCTCTCGCCCGGCAGGAACTGGCCGTTGGCCCCCATCACGAACCCGGTCGGCGTCTGCATCCACGAGTTGACGCTGAGGATCCAGAAGGCCGAGACGAAGGTGCCGAGCGCGACCATGCAGGTCGCCGCGAAGTGCAGCTTGCGCCCGACCTTCTCCATCCCGAACAGCATGACGCCGAGGAACCCCGCCTCGAGGAAGAAGGCGGTCAGCACTTCGTAGGCCATCAGCGGCCCGATCACCGGCCCGGCGCGGTCCGAGAAGACCGCCCAGTTCGTCCCGAACTGGTAGGACAGCACGATGCCGGAGACGACGCCCATTGCGAAAGTGACGGCGAAGATCTTCAGCCAGTACTTGAACAGGTCGTGGTAGCGCTGCTCGCCCGTCTTGAGCCACAGCCCCTCCAGCACCGCGAGATAGCTCGCGAGCCCGATTGAGAAAGCCGGAAAAAAGAAGTGGAAGCTCACCGTAAAGGCGAACTGGATCCGCGCGAGGAGGATGGCGTCGAGGTCCTGCAACATCGCGGCTGAGAGCCTAGCCGAGATCTACCGCGCCGTATATCGCCATTCGGGGAAACAGCAGTTGCGCGCGGTGCAAGTTTCCCAAACTTCGCGAAAACACTTGCGGCGACACGCGTAATCCTCACATCGTCGCTGCGATGCTGCGCCAGTACGAACTTGTGGAACGGGTCAAGGAGTACGACCCCGACGCCGACGAGGCGTTGCTCAACCGCGCCTATGTCTACACCGTGCAGAAGCACGGCACGCAGAAGCGGGCCAGCGGCGATCCCTATTTCAGCCACCCGGTAGAGGTCGCCGGGTTGATGACCGATCTCCAGCTCGATCAGGAGACGATCGTCACCGCTTTGCTCCACGACACGGTGGAGGATACGCTGGCGACGATCGAGGACGTCGAGGAACATTTCGGCCCCGATGTCGCGCGGCTGGTCGACGGCGTCACCAAGCTGTCCAAGATCGAGGCGATGCCCGAGAACGAGCGCGCGGCCGAGAACCTGCGCAAGTTCCTGCTGGCGATGAGCGAGGACATCCGCGTGCTGCTGGTCAAGCTCGGCGACCGGCTGCACAACATGCGCACGCTCCATTTTATCAAAAGTCCGGAGAAGCGCCGCCGAATCGCGCGCGAGACGATGGATATCTATGCTCCGCTGGCGGAGCGGGTGGGCATGTACGAATACATGCGCGAAATGCAGCTCCTTGCCTTCGAGCAGCTCGAGCCCGAAGCCTACCGGACGATCACCGGTCGGCTGGAGGAGATCCGCAAGCAGGGCGGCGGGCAGGTCGATGCGATCGCGCTGGCGATCAAGCAGGCGCTTGCCGAAGCCGGGCTCAAGGTCGAAGTCTCGGGCCGGGAGAAGCATCCCTATTCGATCTGGCGCAAGATGGCCGAGCGCCACATGCCGTTCGAGCAGGTGAGCGACATCATGGCCTTCCGCGTGATCTGCGAGAGTGAGGCGGACTGCTACGCCGCGATCGGCGTGCTCCACACGACTTGGCAGTTCATTCCCGGCCGGTTCAAGGACTACATCTCGACGCCCAAGACCAACGGCTACCGCTCGATCCACACCTCGCTGATCTACGAGAACTCGATGCGCGTGGAAGTGCAGATCCGCACGCGTGAGATGCACCGCACCAACGAGTTCGGCCTTGCCGCGCACTGGGCCTACAAGCAGGCGGACCGGCCCGACGGGCAAGTCGGCTGGCTGCGCGACCTGATCGAGATCGTCGACGCCAGCCACGACGCCGAGGAACTGCTCGAGCATACGCGCATGGCGATCTATCAGGATCGCATCTTCGCGTTCACGCCCAAGGGTTCGCTGTTCCAACTTCCGATCGGCGCGACCCCGGTCGACTTCGCCTTCGCGGTCCACACGGATCTCGGCGCGCAGACAGTCGGCGCCAAGATCAACGGCCGGCACGTGCCGCTGCGCACGCAACTCGAGAACGGCGACGTGGTCGAGATCATCAAGAGCAAGAATGCCGAGCCGCAACTCTCGTGGCTCGGCTTCGTCGTCACCGGCAAGGCGCGCGCAGCGGTCCGCCGCGCCGTGCGCCTCAAGGAACGGGCCGAAGTGGCCGAGATCGGCCGCAAGCTGTTCGACGAGATCGCGGCGCGCGTTCCGGCCAAGATCGGCAAGAAGGCGATCCGCGATGCCGTCGCCCGGCTGGAGTTGGAGGACGAGGAAGATCTGATGTACGCGATCGGCGCGGCCAAGGTCGACGATCGTGAGGTAATGGAGGCGCTCGTGCCCGGCTCCACCGCCCAGATCGCGGATGCCGAGTGGCCGGCGAGGGAGCGGGCCATCTCCATCCGCGGCCTCACCCCCGGGGTCGGCTTCCAGCTTGCCAAGTGCTGCCATCCGGTTCCGGGCGACCGCATCGTCGGCCTGCGCAAGCCGGGCGAAGGGGTGGAGGTTCACGCGATCGACTGCTTCGAGTTGGCGAGCGGAATCGATTCGGACTGGCTCGACCTGTCATGGGGCAAGCGCTCGCAGGGTGCGGTCGGGCGGCTGCGGGTGATCCTCTACGACCGGCCCGGGACGCTGGCGGACATGGCGGCGATCTTCGCGCAGAACCTCGCCAACGTCGTCGCGCTCGACCAGACGCAGCGCGACAGCCCGTTCCAGACCTACGAGCTCGATCTCGAGGTGCACGACCTTGCGCACCTTACCCGCATCATCAGCGCGCTGCGCGCCAGCGACGCCGTCGCCCAGGCGGAGCGGATCTGATGGGACACGTGATCGGCATCGACCACGTGCAGGTCTCCATGCCGGCGGGGGAGGAGCCTGTGGCACGCACCTTCTACGCCGGCGTGCTCGGCCTGGAGGAAGTGCCCAAGCCCGCGCATCTCGCGGCGAGCGGGGGCTGCTGGTTCGTGGGCGGCGGCGCGAACATCCATCTCGGAGTCGAGCGCGAATTCAGCCCGGCGCACAAGGCGCATCCGGCGCTGCTGGTGGACGATCTTGAGCGTTTCGCCGCGCAGCTCGAAGCGGCCGGAGTGACGTTCACTCCGGGCAAGCCGCTCGAGGGCTACGTCCGCGGCGACATCGCCGATCCGTTCGGCAACCGCATCGAACTGATGCAGCGGCTCTAGGCTGAGCTTAGCCGCCTTTGGATACCTGCCGTACGGGCACCGGAACATTGCAGATGTCCGCACCGCCCGCGGGCACGATGAAGAACGGATCGCGCCGGTTGGCGCGGGCGTCCGCGTAGCGCGCGAAAGTTTCGCCCTCGGTCGAAAGATATTCGAACCGCGGCCGCTCGCCTTCCGGCAAGTCGCCCGCGACGCGGATCGAGACGATCGGCACGTTCTGCGCCGGATCCTCGTAGAAGCCGAGCGGCCCGGTGCCGCGGGGCAGGCTGGAGAGGTGCTCGATCCCCTCCACCACGCGCCCGACGAGCGCGATATTGCGGTCGAGATGGCGCGGCGCATGGCCGATGACCGTGTAGAGCTCCGCGCCCGATCCCGTGTCGGGCGACATCCCGCGCCCGACCCCGACCATACCGTAGCAGTGGACGGGCCAGGCGTTGCCGGCATTCCAGGCGATCGGCCAGCCTGCGAAGAAGCCGTGGTGCGGCGCATAGGATTCGGTAGCAGTCTTGAGCCAGGTCGTCTCACTCCTGCGCCGCTCGGACAGATACTCCGTCTCGCTGGTGGAGGACAAACCCTTGGGCAAAGGCTTCGCTCTGGCTTCGTCATCCCCGTTCGGATCGCCCCACTGGACGACGTAGTTGTCCTGCACGCGGGTCACGGCGATACCGTCGTACCACTCAGCGCGGGCGAGGGTGCGGATGTTCTCCACCCACCCCTGGCTGAAGGGCGGTGGCATGAGTTGAATGACGACCTCCCGCGGATCGCCGTCGGCCTTGGGCGCGAGCGTCATCACCAGCAGGTCTTCGGGCGCGATGGCGATCCACTCCGACGCCGATGCCGCGGCGATGATGTCGCCAGGGCTGGGCGGCGCGTCGGTCTCGTTCTGCGCGGCTGCGGGAAGGGCGAGTGCGAGCGCGGCGGCGCCGAGCGCGATGGCGGTGGTCCTCATCGGGCGAGCTTGCCAGCCGCCGGCCCCAAGCAAAAGCCCCTTTCCACGCGTTTTGGGGGGCGGAAAGGGGCTCCTGGGGGCAGCGTTCGCAGGGAATGCCGATCCGCGCAGCGCCGCCACCTGCATCCTGCTTACCACAACTCCGCGCCGCCCGGGAGCGCTTTTGACGCGGCATGCCACATCCGCTCCGCCCCGTGCGACGCCTACGTCTTGCGCCCGCCCCGATCCCCCGCTAGGTGCGCGCGTCTGCCAAGAACAGGCATGCGGAGCGGTGGCCGAGTGGTCGAAGGCGCACGCCTGGAAAGTGTGTATACGGCAACCCCGTATCGAGGGTTCGAATCCCTCCCGCTCCGCCATTTCGCCCTTCTGCAGGGCTAGCTTTTTCACTCTTAAACTGCTAAAAAACCGCGGAAATCAGCGGTTTTTTCGTCCCGCTGCTTTTCATTCGATCCGACCGCATCTCACCAAAAGTGTGGGGTAAAGTGTGGGGTAAAATGTGGGGTAGAAATGGAGTGATGAGGTGGGAAAGCTCACAGCACTCAAAGTTCGCTCGCTCAAGGAACCGGGGCGCTACTCGGATGGGGATGGCCTGCTTCTCGAACTGAATCGCAAGGGCTCAGGGCGCTGGCTCCTGCGAATCCAGTCCGGTGGGCGCCGGCGAGATATTGGGTTGGGCTCGCTTAATTCGGTATCTCTCGCCGATGCGCGCGAGGCTGCCTTCGAGATGCGCCGGAAGATCGCACAAGGAATCGACCCGGTCGCCGAAAGAAAGAAGCAGCAGCTCGTTATTCCGACATTTCGCAAGGCGGCCAAGGCGGTGCACGAGGAGCATCAGAAGGCGTGGAAGAACGGCAAGCATCAGAAGCAATGGCTGGCGACGCTTGAAACGTACGCATTTCCGCGCATCGGCGGCCTTCGCGTCGACCAGATCGATGGCCCCCAGATTCGTGATGTTCTGGCGCCAATTTGGCTCACGAAGCCGGAAACGGCGCGACGCGTTCGCCAGCGGATCACCACTATCCTGGACTGGGCTTGTGCGAAGGGCTTCCGGGAGACCGAGGCACCCAGTCGCTCGATCTCCCGCGGGCTACCGCGACAGCCAAAGAAGGACCGCCATTTCGCGGCGATGGCCTATGCCGATGTTCCGGCATTCCTCGCTGATCTTCGCAAGCGGGAGACGATCAGCCGTCTAGCGCTTGAAGCCCTGATCCTGACGGCGGCGCGCTCCGGCGAGATTCGCGGAGCAACATGGTCGGAGATTGATCTTAAGGCTCGCCTCTGGACCTTGCCTGCTGAGCGGATGAAAATGGGGCGTGCCCACATTGTGCCGCTTTCTCCGCAGGCGGCTTCGGTCTTTGAGCGTGCGCTGAACCATCGGGTCGAGGCGAGTGATCTTGTCTTTCCCGGCCAGGCTCCGAAAAAGCCGCTTTCGGACATGACGTTGCTCAAGTTTCTGCGTGATCGGAACCTGAGCGTGACCGTGCATGGGTTTCGATCAGCGTTTCGCGACTGGGTGGCAGAGCAGACTGACTACCCGGGCGAGGTGGCTGAAGCAGCGCTCGCGCACGTCGTCGCGAACAAGGTGGAAGCAGCGTACCGCCGAACGGATTTCCTCGACAAGAGGCGCGAGTTGATGAGGGCATGGGGGCAACACTGTTTCCCAGACTCCGGCTATCCCTAATTCGGCTTATCATCTGCATAAGAGTTACATGCCTCTGGGAAGGAGGCATTGTAGCTCCCAGCAGTGAAGCATCGTTGGTCCTACTGCAGTGATGGGTGTTTATGGCGCGACGCTTTCTTCACGCGTCCGCACAGCTGCAACGCACAGTGCGGGATCGCTACGGAGGCACTGGAGCCTGCGCGACGTTACCCACTTAGCGGAGATCGACTGCCCTTACAATGTGATGCTTTCCTAATTGATCCGTATACAGGCTGGCGGTGACCAAAGAAGTCGAGGACGCCACCGGGCGATTGCGGCCTATATCCGCTGATCAAGAAGGGGGCGTTGAACTATACTCAGGATGATTCCGAGCTAGATAGAGTCCTTGGCGAAATCGTACAACGAGCTGTAGATGAAGGACGGGCCACCCTTGCATGCGGCGCCTCGCGCCGAGGCTGGCGCCAAAGCTCCCTATCCGAGGAGCACGACTCCCCCGGGGAGACGAGTGGCTTGGACGTTCAGTAGGCGTTGAAGCTGGATCACGGCGAGGTCGATCTGTTCTATGTGGAACACGCCCGTTACTGGCCACTCGCTCTTGCTGCTGTCCGTCAATACTAAGCGCCCGGGAAAATAGCGGTTGATCTGCGGAATGGCCCGCGAGACCGGTGTTTGGCGCAGGATCAGCAACCCGCGGCGCCAGGCAAGACGGACCAGCGGATCGGCCGGTTCCTCGCGCACGTCGCCGTCCGCTGCGAACACGATCTCGCGCCCCGCCCGCAGCGTCTCGCTGCGGTCCAACCGGGTGACATCGACCGCTCCCTTCACGCACGTCACGCACAATTCGCCGTCGAAGGACTGAACGTTGAACGATGCGTGGCGCGCAGTGATGATCCCGTCCGCGGCGGTCAGCCGGAACGGCCGTTCGAGCCCCGCCACGGTTACGAAAGCTTCACCGCCGATCAACTCGAGCGCCTCGCCGCCATTCGCGCGCGAGGCGCTCGATCGCGAATTGAGCTCGACGTCGACGCCGACGATCGGGCTGAACGCGAGCCGTTCGCCCGGCGCGGTACGTTCATCGGCCGTCAACTCCGCCAGCGAAGGCCACAGGCCAAGCGGCGGATTGACCGCCATCAATCCTCCTGCGAGCGAAGCAGCGACAGCACCGCCGCCGCCAAGGAAAGCGCGGCGGCTCAATCCGCGGTGCGGCACAGATCGGGGTGGCTGGGCGCCGAGTGCCACGACATTGTCATTCCTGGATTGCGTCTCAGCGGTGGCCGCGAGCCTGTCAGCGTCGAGTTCAAGCGGGATCCGCCGCAAATGGCCGCACAGGTCAGACGCGGCCGCAAACGCGCGGTCGTGTTCGGCACTCGTCGCGCGCCATCGTTCGAACGCTTTCCGATCGGAATCGGAAAGGCGCCCGACAGTCAGTCTTACGACCCAGTCGACCGCTTCGACATCGAGCGGATCGGTACTCTCGAGATGATCGCGAGAGGTCATTGAGGGGCTGCACGCCCGGTAAGGATGTTGAAAGCTTCGCGCAAAAAATTCCTCCTACTCTCTAGAGAGTTTCACCCGTCTGCCAGCGAGAACATTTTTTCGCCCCGTTCGCTCGGCGCAATGCAGAATGGCCGAACGGATGTCCGACTGGATGGTGCGCACACTCACCTGATACCGCTCGGCAAGTTCCTCGGGCATCATTTCGCCCCTATAGCATTGTAGAAAGGCTTCGCGCTGACGCTCGGGTAGTTCGCGCAGCGCCTCGATCATCCGCTCGATCTCGTTGCGTGATACGACGATCCGGTCTGGAAGGGGCGCGTCATCCGCGATGTCGGCGATCTCTGCTATATCTGCATGACCGTGACGGTCCTCGCGCTTGCGAAGTGCGTGGGCGGCATTGAGCGCCGCACGGTAAACATAAGCATCGGCGTCCGCGATTGTCTCGAGCTCACCGCCGCTGCCAAGCGCCAGCCAAGTCTCGCTCAGGGCCTCGCTTGCCAGCGTGGTCGATCCGAGCCTCCGGGCGAGCCGGCGGCGTAGTTCGTGATAGCGATCCACGAGCGATCGGCGCAGCTGCAGACGCGACGAGTGCGTCACGACCCGCTCCCCCGCCTTTGCTCGAGGACCGACCACTGCATTCAGCGGCCCGAGAGGTCGAAAAAGAGAGGCTGGCGCAGGCCGTCTGGTGGCGCAATCCCGAGATCGGCGCCCTCCAGCAGAGCTGTAATCCGCGCGTCAAGCTGCGGGTCGCGACTGTCCCGCACGATCCGCACGTCGAACAGTTCGCCTGCAGGCGTGATCCGGACAGCGATCCGCACATCGGTGGACTTCCCGCTTTCGAATAGCGCTTCCTTGATGACCGTCCGGCGTATCGCCACGACGAGGCGGCTTGCGAAGACCTCATCCAGGTCTGGCCGCTGCCTCCCGATGATGCGTGAAGCGGTCACGTGCATCATGTCGAGATTGAGGAGGGGCTGTCCGGGCGCAGCATCGCTCTCGCCGAGTGCCCAAGGCGCCTGCGCAGCCTCAGCAGGAACGATGACTGCCGAACTCGCGCTGGTGAATCGCGCGACAAGGCCGGAGCCCCGCAGCAGAAGATTGAGCGCTTCAGTCGCGCTCAACAAGCCGTTCACTGCCGAGGACTGGAGCTGGTCCGCGTGAGGCTCGCGCAGGAGGACGTCAATGCCGCTGATCTCGGAGAAGCGAGCCAGCGCGAGATCGAGCGGCATTGCGGCTATGTCGTATCGCTGCCGAATTGTCTGGGGGTTGTCCTCGGCTGCGAGGGCGGTCTGTGCGAGCGCCAGGATGATCATGGCGAGCGCCCAGCGCCGGAAGGCCATGCGGCTTCGGGCAACCCGCTGGCTGAAAGGCAATGCTGCCCTCATTGCAGCGAATAGCCGATTGGCAGTGCAACGGCGAAGCTGTTTGGCCAACTGGCGGGAGGCGCGGGAAGGGGTGCCGCTCGCCTCACGGCCGCAACGGCTTCCTCGTCGAGCAGGGGCGAGCCCGAACTGAGCTCGATCCAGGCATCCAGCACCTTGCCTGATCGGTCCATGACGAAGTGGACACGCACAACCCCCTCGTGTCCGGCTGCCCGCGCTTCGGGAGGGTAGCGGCGATACCGTTCGATGTGTTGCAACAGGCGCGCACGGAACGCCTGCACTTCTGTGCCGGCGAGCGCCGGGGCACCCTCAGGGCTGTCTGTCATCGTGGCCTGGCCATCGTCATCGCCGTTGCCACCATCGCCTGGTGGAGGGCTTCCGAGGGCGAGTGCGCTCCCCGTTTCCAACGGCCCCCTGCCGTCGCCAGCATCCGGCACTCTGCCGTGCTCATCGCTGTCAGACCGCTCCTGCTGCGCCTCGCCCTGGGCTGGCGAACCTCCTTCGGGCAGCGGGAGCAGCTCAACCACCAGTACATGCCCGCGGTCCCCGGCGCGCATCCCCTCTTCGGGCGCGCCGCTCGTGAAATTGACGAACAAGGCGACGCCGATTCCGGCGTGGATTAGCGCCGAGCAGGCAAGGGCGCCGGAGCGGGACAGGAAGGAGGGGGTGGCGGTGTATGTCATCGACCCGGCGCCGTCCTTGCCGTCCGGACATGAACTATTTGCGTCAAGCGCGCGGCCCGGCGCGGAATGCCTGCACCGCAGGCCGACTGAAGCGCCGGGGGAAGAAAAATTTTGCTCTGCGGCTGCGCTAACGCGGCGAGCGGCTCTCTTCCACAATGAAGGGATTGTTCATGGACTTCCAAATGCCTTCTCTCGCCAGAGAGAGAACGTCTGCCAGGCCGGTCGACTTCCTCGCGTCCCAAAGAGCTGCTCGGCAGCACTCGCCAAACCTCGGCGCAGCGGTTTCCCGGAGCCTCGATCTGGCACCCGCGAGCGGCACAAACCGTTACCGTCTCCAGGTCGGTGCTCTCATTGCCGAGTTGCGCCATTTCTCGCAGCACACCGAGACCTACCACAAGGGTGCCGGACGGCGTGCGCTCCTCCTTGTTCCCATCACCAGCGAAGTGTCCTTCATCACCGCGTCGGCGCGGCTGGCATGCCCGCCGCGAGTACCGATCCTGTTCTCCTGCGATGAGCCGGCAACGGCGTCTTGGCCGGCACAATCTTGGGGACTTGTTCTGGATGTGCCGCGCGACAGAGTGAATGCACTCGCCAGCGCCGCGCTCGGAGATGCTCGGAGGCTGGCTTCGATCGCTTGCGTAATTGGTGCGCGCCGGGAGACCGATGGGCTTGATCGGGCCATCGAGCAACTGATTGGCGTGCTCGCTGATGGGGGCACACGGCTGGGGAGCGGGCTCGATCGAATCGAATCGGCGCTTTACCGCGCGCTCGCGGAGCGCCTGATTGCTCAGGAGCGGCGTGATTGCTTTCTGCCCATCGTGCGCTCGGTCACCGAGGCGATTCGTGTGATTCGGGAAGACCATCGCCGCGATTTCAACACCGAAGCGCTTGCTGCCAGCGTGGGCGTCACTGCTCAGACGCTGCGAAAGGGATTCCGGTCCTGCCTCGGCACCTCCGTCAAGGCCTTCATTCAGACCGTTCGGCTCGAGTGGGCGCATGCGACTCTGTCGAGCGGCTTCGACGGACGGTCGATCGACGCCATTGCAAGGGATGCTGGCTTTTCCAGCGCCCCGCCCTTTTCGCGTGCCTACGCGAAGTACTTTGGTGAGCCACCAAGTCAGACCCGCAGACGCGCGGTGCGCGGCGACATGGGCTGACATTCGTCGGCGCACCTCTTGCGCCGACCGCAAGACATGAACGACTTCGGCAGTCAAGTATTCTGCCGAAGGGATAGTCGTGTCAAAATTGAATGAAGTAAAAATGCGAATCAATGTGTTATTACGCCTATAACGCACGCTTATGCTGTACCTGCCCTTTGGCAGGGCTTCAATACGCATATACATGTGATCGTAACGAAACTGACACTTTGCTTGCAGCTATGCGGTAGAAAGGTTTCTGGCGCCGGCTCTGCGGGCAGTTTGACTTCAAATCGTCACACAATTCGCGGCAAGAGCGCTCCAGCGAAGGGCTGCTCGGCGATGTTCGGCAGCCCCGCGCATCATGTTGTTGGACGGATTTGCGCCATCGGTTGACGGATATCAGCCGAGATGTGGCGGCGGGGGCTCGAGCTTGATGGTCGGAGTTTTTCGAATGCGCATCACCGCAAGTCGCGCGGTGTTGGGATTGGTCCTGTCGGCGGGGGCAGCGCCTTGCCTCGCCCAGGATGGTTCCCCACCTGCGCCGCCTGCGGCTGCTGAAGCCTCCGCCCTGTCCACATTCGATATCCGTGCGTTTCAGGTGAAGGGCAATACGGTCCTGCCGCCCGATGCGGTGGAGCGGGCGGTGTACCCGCACATGGGCCCCAACAAGAACGAGGAAGATGTCGAAGCCGCCCGGGCCGCGCTTCAAAAGGCGTTTGAGGACGCAGGCTATGTCGCTGTTTCGGTGTTCATTCCGGAGCAGTCGGTGGACGGTGGCATCCTCCAGTTGGAGGTGCAGGAGCAGGCCATTGGACAAGTGCTGGTCGAAGGCGCGAAGAACCCCAACTCCGTTCTCGCGGAAGCGCCCTCGCTCACGCCCGGGCGAACGCCGAACCTGGGCGAGTTCCAGCGCGATGTGATCGCACTCAACCAGACAACGAGCCGCCGGGTCACTCCCGAGCTGCGTGCGGGGGAGGCGCCGGGCACACTCGACGTAGTGCTGAGCGTCGAGGAGAGTTCGCCATTTCATGGCTCTGTAGAGCTCAACAACTTCTCCAGCGCCGCAACCACCGACTTGCGGGTGGCGAGTACGCTTCGGCACGATAATCTCTGGGGGCTCGGCCATTCGCTGAGCATCTCGTCGCAGACCGCACCCCGGCGCACCGACGACGGCACCGTGATCTCCGGCAACTATCTGCTGCCACTGGCTCAAGGCACGCAGCTCTTGGGCTATTATGTCCATTCGGACAGCGATATCGCCGTGGTCGGCGGCACCAGCGTCATCGGCAAGGGCGACATCGCCGGCTTGCGCCTGATCCAGTCGCTCGGGAGCAGCGAGGGCTTCTACCATTCGGTGACGCTGGGCTTCGACTACAAGAGCTTCGGCGAGGATCTGATCCTGGGCGCTGACAAGGATAGCGCGCCCATCACCTATGTTCCCGCCACACTATCATGGCGCGGTGACTGGACGGGCGACACTGCCCGGACCGATCTCAGCCTTTCGGGAACCCTGGGAATCCGCGGCCTCGGCGATAGCTGGGAGCGCTTCGCCTACAAGCGCCTCTATGCGCGCGACGGCTTCTTCATTGTGAAGCTCGACGCCGGCCGAGAGCAGGATTTTGGACCCGGGCTGCAGCTCAGCAGCCGCTTCACCGGACAATGGTCGCCCGATCCGCTGATCTCGAACGAAGGCTTCAGCCTCGGCGGGATGTCGTCGGTGCGCGGCTATTACGAATCCGAGGCGATCGGCGACTATGGCTTTGCGCTCCAGACGGAGCTGCGCTCGCCCGACCTGGCCTCGCGGCTCGGCGAGGGGCCCCTCGACGAGCTGCGGCTTCACGCGTTCCTCGATTCCGGTTGGGCCGCAATCCACCGTGCCGCGGCTGGCCAGGACGAGGACTTCTCGCTGGCGAGCGCGGGGCTCGGCGCCCGCATCCGCCTCTTCGACTACTTCCACGGCGCCGTCGATCTCGGCGTGCCGCTCCTCACCGGGCCGGACTCGGAGTCCGGCGACCTCTTCGTCCGCTTTCGCATTTTGGGGGAATTCTAATCATGACACTGATTGCACGTCTCAGGAAAGGCGCGGTCGCAGGCGCCCTCGGCCTCGCCGCGCTGACCGCCGCTTCGCCCGCTTATGCCTGGTGGGAGAGCGACTATGCGTTCCGCACCAAGATCAACCTTAATGTCGATGCCGCGGGTGTTACCGAAGAGGTAACGCGCGCGCCCGTTCTGATCCGGCTGCATTCGGGCAACTTCAACTTCGCCGATGTGAAGGCGGACGGCTCGGACCTGCGCTTCGTTGCGGGCGACGATCGCACGCCGCTCAAGTTCCATATCGAGAAGTGGAGCCCGGCCGAAGAGCAGGCGCTGGTGTGGGTCGACGTGCAGGGCCTCCGGCCCGGTCAGACTTCGGCGATCTATGCTTATTATGGCAATGAGGCGGCCGAGGCCGCGCAGGATGTCGCGGGCACCTTCGCCCCCGATTACCGGCTGGTCTATCACTTCAACGAAGAGGGAGCCCCCAGGGACGCCACCGCCAACGGCAACAATGCCACCGGCGGCGAAGCGCGCAACGCTGGTGGGCTCATCGGGAACAGCCTGGTCCTTGACGGTCAGTCGCCGGTCGCGCTGCCCGCGTCAGCTTTGGGTGGGGGGACGCTGTCGGTGAGCTTCTGGGTGAAGCCGAGCGGCGACGGTACGATCTTCACATTGCCCGGATCGGTGAGCCTCGTAGCCGAGGGTGGCCAGCTGTATATCGATCAGGGCGGCAACCGCTCTGTCGGCGCGGCGCTGGCCGCCGACGCCTGGGCCAATGTCGCGCTGGTCAATGACGGCGAGCGCAGCGTTCTCTTCATCGATGGTCAGCCTGGCGGTGAAGTCACAGGCGCGCTAGCGGAGGCGTCAGGCGCTGCGGTGCTGGGCCAGGGTTTCGCCGGCGAGATCGATGAGCTGCGCGTCACGGGTGCGGCGTTGCCCCAGAGCGCGTTCCAGCTTGCTGCCGCGAGCGAGGGCCAGACTTCGCGCCTGGTGACGACCGACACTGCGCAGCAGGTCGAAACCGGTGGCGGTCACGGCTACTGGGGCCTCTTGTTCGGCTCGCTGATGTTCGACGCCTGGGTCGTGATCATCATCTGCGCGTTCATGCTGGTCATCGCGATCGCGATCATGATCAGCAAGGGTCTGCTGATCAGCCGGGTACACCAGGCAAACGAGGCGTTCCTTGATGCTTATGGGCAGATCTCGCGCCGCGCGGGCGATCATGACGGGTTGCCGGCTTTCGATCCGGGCGCTCATGCAGCCGGTTCGACGCTGGCCCGGCTCTACAACATCGGACGGCGCGAGTTGACCGAGCGGTTGAAGGAAGGGCGGGCGACGGGTTCGCGCTTTGCCGTGCGGGCGCAGTCGATCGCGGCGATCCGCTCGGCGCTCGATGCAGGCCGTGTGCGCGAGGGGCAGAAGCTCCATGCCCGTCTGGTGCTGCTGACCATCGCCATCTCGGGCGGTCCGTTCATCGGCCTGCTGGGTACGGTGATGGGCGTGATGATCACCTTCGCGAGCGTTGCCGCGGCGGGCGAGGTGAACATCAGCGCGATTGCGCCGGGCATGGCGGCGGCGCTGCTGGCGACCGTTGCGGGCCTTGCGGTCGCGATCCCGGCGCTGTTCGGCTACAACTACCTGCTCAGCCGCATCGAAGAGATCCAGGCCGACCACGACATCTTCGTGGACGAGCTGGAGAAGCGCATCGCCGAGACGTGGCAGGACGCTCCTGTCGCGCAGGCGGCCTGAGGCTCGGGACGAGGAGACTGAGCCATGGCCATGCAGGTCGGGGGCGGCAAGAAGCCCTATAACGAGATCAACATCACCCCGTTCGTGGACGTGGTGCTGGTGCTTCTCATCATCTTCATCCTGATGACGACGGCGGCAGTGCAGGGGATCAGGGTGGATCTTCCCACCGCCTCTTCGGCCCAGGTGCTGGACTCGCAGAAGAGCCGGGTGATCGCGGTATCGAACGACGGCACGGTGTCGATCGACGCAATCCCGGTCTCGATGAGCGAGCTGGAAGCGCAACTGCGCTCCTCGATCGCCACGACGCCCGACCTCGCGGTGATCCTGCGCGGCGACCGCGCGGTGCAGTACGACCGGATCATGCAGGTGCTCGACCTGTGTTCGAAAGTCGGCGTGCCGAGCCTCGGCATGGCCTCCACTCGCCCGCCCGGCGGCGGCGAATGAGCCGGGAGGCATTGATGCGTCATGATCAGGTTTCACCGATGGCTCGATCGCGTGACGGATCGCCGGCCGGTGGTCCGCCGATCCGCCGCAAGGCGGCGCGGACCAGGGCGATTGCTGCTGCTCCTGTTCGCGGTCGTGCTGCTGATCGTCGGGCTTCTGGTCTGGCCGCAAGCGACACAGGCCCGGACCGGGCGGATGGTCGAGGACCTGACCGGTGCGATGGGGGGCTTTCTGCACGACGGCGAGCCGGTCCGGCCTGCGCGAAACGGATGGCTCGTTCGGCACAAGATCTCCTCAATGTCCGTGGCCATCGTCAGACGGCCGCGGGTGTCTCGCAAGGGAGGCGATAATGGCCGCTAGTGCGCTGATCGCCCCCGGCGGGCCACGAGGACCGCGCCGCAAGCGCTCGCTGGTCACCTTCGGCCGGGCGCTCACGGTGGTTGGTGTCGGGCTGACGATAGCGGTGATCTACAACATGCTCGGTTCGGAGTCGGTCACGGATCGGCCCAACGACATGAAGACGACGCAGGTCATCCTGCCGCCGCCTCCGCCGCCGCCGCCGCCGCCCCAACCGGAAGTGGTCGAGCAGCCGCCCGAACCGACGATCGCGCCGCCGCTCGAGCAGCCGATGGACACGCCGCCACCGCCCGACCAGGCGAGCAGCGATCCATCGCCGGGCGACAGCGCGCTGACCGCCCGCGAGGGCGCGGGTCCATCGAACTATGGTCTTGCCCGAGGTGACGGCTCCGGCACGCGGATCGGCGGAAGACCGGGCGGTGGCGGCGACGCTTTTCGCGCCTACGCCACTGTGGCGCTCAATGGCATCCGGCAGGCCGCGCAGTCCGACCGCGACCTCTCGCGGGGCCGTTACACGGTCCAGCTCGCCGTCACCGTGGGTCCCGACGGCCGCATCACCGATGTCCGGGTCATTGGCGGCGGCGATAACCGCCGCAACCGGCGGCTGCGCGAGGTGCTGACCGGCCTGCAACTCTCTCAACGTCCGCCTGCCGGCCTGCCGGTGATGCGGATCGAACTCAACGCCCGCTCGGGAGCCTGACGCATGTCCCAGCTCGCCGACGCTCCAACTCCCAGGGGGAAAGACAAAATGCCGCGATTCTTTACTCGTAACCGCTTGAAGGCTGCGCTCATGGCCTGCGCTGCGGGCGCCGCGCTCGCTGCAGCACCGGCCTACGCTCAGCAGGTCGATCCCAACAAGTTGCTCGAGCTCATGGTGCAGAAGGGCTTGGTGACCCCAGCCGAAGCGGAGGCCATGCGCGCCGAAGCGGCGGCAACGCCGGCACCGGTACCACAGGCGTCCGCGCCCATTCAGGGCGGCGTGGCGGCAGACGGGACCCAGACCATTCCTTATGTGCCTAAGGTCGTCCGCGAGCAGATCGTCGAACAGGTCCGGACCGAACTTGCCAGTCAGGCCGAGGCCGAGGGATGGTCCAAGCCCGGCGGGACGCCGGAGTGGACGCGGCGCGTTCAACTTTACGGCGACGTGCGCGTGCGCGGCGACGCGCGCTTCTACGAGGAACCGGTTTACAACGGTCCCCTGTGGGTCGGCGGCAACTATCCCGATTTCACCGACTGGAGCGCGATCAACCGTGGCGGCGGCTACGACGTCAGCGACTCCAATCCCATCAATCCGCCCTATCTGAACACGGCGGAGAACCGGCGCCGTCTCCAACTGCGGGCCCGGCTCGGCGTTCGCGCCCAGATTACCGACTGGATCTCCGCCGACGTGCGGCTCGCCACGGGGTCCGACAACTCACCGGTCTCGACCAATCAGACGCTCGGTGCCGACGGGTCGAGCAATTACCAGTTCTGGCTCGATCGCGCCTCCATCCGTCTGACGCCCGCGGCGGGCCTCAATCTGGACCTGGGCCGGTTCGATAACCCCTTCTGGACCAGCGACCTTGTCTACGACAACGATATGAACTTCGATGGCGTCGCGGCCTCGGGGGCGGGCGCGGTATCCGACCAGATCAGCGTGTTCAGCGCGCTCGGCGTCTTCCCGGTGTTCAACACCGATCTGAACTTCGGCTCGCGCAACGCCCCGACGGTGGATGGCGGCGGGGGCGGCGCCTTCCCGAGCAAGGACAAGTATCTGTTCGCGGCGCAGGCCGGTCTGGAGTTCCGTCCGTCGGAGAACCTGCGCGCGCGGATCGCCGGCGGTTACTTCCACTATGACGGTGTCCAGGGCGAGTTCTCCTCGCCCTGCCGCTGGGACCAGGACGTGTGCGACACCGACGCCACGCGGCCGGCCTTCCAGCAGTTCGGCAACACGATGATGCCGATCCGCAACATCACACCCGACCCGTCCGTGCCGCAAGGCGCCAGCCCCGAGGTCCAGTATTTCGGGCTCGCGTCCAAGTTCGAAATGCTCAACCTGCGCGGCCAGCTCGAATACAGCTTCTCGGACCGCCTCGGCGTCCGCCTTGACGGCGACTTCGTCAAGAACCTTGGGTTCGATCGCGCCGCCATCGCGCCCTTGGCACAGAACAACAACGCGCCCGGTGTGGTCATGCCCAATCCCGACCAGGATCCGGACGATCCCGATGACAACACCATCAGCATCCCCGGCGAATACGGCGGCGGCGACACTGGCTGGCAGGTGCGGCTCACCGTCGGCAAGCTGGACCTCGGTCTCGGCGAAGGCGCCTGGACCGCGGAAGCTGGCGACTGGGCGGCGCACATCGGATATCGCCATCTGGAATCCGACGCTGTCGTCGACGGGTTCGCCGACTCCGACTTCGGTCTCGGCGGCACCAATGCGAAGGGATGGATCGCGGGCGCCAACTACGGCATCGCGCGCGACGTCCTCTTGGGCGCGCGCTGGATGTCGTCCGACGAAGTGGCGGGTCCGCCGCTTTCGGTCGATCGCCTGTTCGTCGACCTTCAGACGCGGTTCTGACGATGTCGACCGCGACGCTCCTTATCCTCTCGGCACGGCTGCTTGGGCACGCGGCCCACGCGGACGAGCGTCGACGCCCGGCCCCTTCCGCTTTCTTCGGGGCGCGGAACCGGGACCTGCCGCGGATCGGAGCGTCGCAATACCTGCAAGTCTTCCCAACGTCGTGGTTCCGGCCTGGCCGAACCGGAGCCGGTTCGCACCGTAATACCCTTCCCGGGCGGACCGAATGGCAGGTCGGTTCGCGCGTCGGCTGGGGCCTTCGCTTGCGAGCCGACCTGCGCGGCTGGAGCTCAGCGTTGCGCTTCCTCCCTTGGGGGACGGCTGAGTGGCAGACCGGCGCGGGCATGGCGCTCCGCGAACGCACATGCGCCGGTCTGCTTGCCGTGATGCTTGCCGCCCTCGTGAGTAGCGGCGCTCGCGCGCAGGAAGCCCAGCCCGAACAAGCACGCTCTGGCATGGCGCCCGCACCCGTGCCGGCCGAAACCAAGCGTGTGGTGCGGATCGGCGAGGCTACGCCGCAGCCCTGTGTCGTGGTCGATATCGCCGGTCACCGCGCCGGCCATCTCGACTGCGCAGCGCAGGCGCTGGAGGAAGCGGCGCGCATCGCCCGGCGCGATGCCGCGGCCGCTCGCGACATCTCGGTCGCTCAGGCGGGATCGCCTGATGTCCAGGTCGGCGTCGCCAGCCGCGCGGGAACGCGCCTGCGTCTCCGAGAAAATTTCGGCGTGTCGATCCGGCCACCTGCGGTGCCGGCGCCCGTCTTCACCAATCCGGCGGGGCCGCGGAAATGAGCCGCGCTCGCACCCGTCCTTCCTGCCTGAACCAAGGTGCCGCTCCGTGCGGCCAATGACCTTTCGGAGTTTGCCCGATGACCGTTTCTGCACGTTCGCTTCGTCACCGTCTCCTCATCGGCGCATCGCTCGCTAGCCTGAGCCTCGCCGGCACGGCGTATGCGCAGAATCTCGGCGCGGGCCGAATGGCCAACCCTGCCGCGGCGGCCGCGCAGGCGTCGCAGAACGCCGCACAGCGCAACGCCGCGGCGCACGCCGCTGCCGCACGCACCCGTGCCGCGTTCGAGCAGGCAAGCCGTGTTCGCCAACAGATGGACGCCGCCCAGGCGGCCGCTCGCGAGGCCGCGCTTGCTGCACAGTCAAATGTGCCCAACGGCCTCGGCGCCGGCGGCCTTCAGGTCGCCAACGGCGTCGAACTCGACCCGAGCCTCTGGGTCGGTGCTAACGGTCCGACCCAGTCGCAAGGCCAGAACGGCCGCACCAACGTCACCATCGAGCAGACCCAGGAAAAGGCCATCCTCACTTGGGACAGCTTCAACGTCGGCCGCGAAACGGACCTCGCCTTCGACCAGCAAGGCAACGCCAACTGGATCGCTCTCAACCGCGTCACCAGCGCCTCGGCCGATCCGACCCAGATTCTCGGCTCCGTCAAGGCCGACGGGTCCGTGTATATCATCAACCCCAACGGCGTGATCTTTGGCGGCGCGAGCCAGGTCAATGTTCGCAACCTGATTGCCTCCACCCTCGAAATTCACGGCGGTGCGATTGAATACACGCGGCCGAGCGAGAACGGCCTCCAAGTCTCCGACGAGCGCTGGGAAGAGCTGAAGAAGGCCGGCCGCGACCAGAAGTTCATGGACGGCATCTTCGGCAACAACGCGCAAGACAGCAACGGCGACTATCGCGGACAGATGACGTTCTGGGACGGGGTTTCCACCGGCCTGACGACGGAGGAATTGACCGCAGAGCGGGCGGAGGCCGCGCAGTCCACCGCGCCAGGGGTCACGGTGGCGGCTGGGGCGCGGATCGACGCGGCGAACAGCGGACTCGTCATGCTGGTCGGTCGCAATGTCGACAATAGCGGTACGATCGCCTCACCGGGCGGACAGGTCCTGCTCGCCGCTGGCCGCGGGGTGACGATGATCGACGGCAATTCCCGTGTACTCGGAAGCTATGCGCTAGCGAGCGACGACCGGACCGACGCCGATCTGTTCAAGATTCCAGGCTATATCGCTGTCGTCCAGCAAGGCGGGCGGACGAGCAACGACGGCCTAATCGTATCGACGCGCGGCAACATCAGCATGGTCGGATCGGCGGTGATCCAGAACGGCCTGCTCGCGGCGACTACGGGCGTCGACAAGGCCGGATCGATCATCCTCGACGCCAGCAGCCTGACAGGCCTTTCTGGTTTCAATCCCACGATCCGCGGCGACGCGGTCGGCGCCGGCGTCACGACCAGCTGGCGCGGCGAGGTGACGATTGGCGCCGGTAGCCACATCTCGATACTGCCCGATGACGAAACACAGACGGCGGTGGGGGCCACCTTCACCCCCTCCGATATCGAGATCGTTGGCAACAATATCACCTTCGAGCAGAACTCGGTGCTGTGGGCGCCGGGCGCGAGCCTCTATCTGACCGCCGACGGCATTAGCACCAGCTCCCTCGCCAACCAGACACCCGGCCGCATCTATCTCGACAAGGGCGCGACGATCGACGTCGGCGGCCTCAACGGTATCGAGATCGCGATGGAGCAGAACAGTGTTCGAGCCGAGCTGCGCGCCAACGAGCTGGCCGACAACCCCGTGGTGCGCGATGGCGAATTGCGCGGCGAGACGGTCTATTTCGACGGCCGCCTCGGCGGCAACCTGACAGCCGAAGGCGACGGCGTCGCCGACCTTTCCGGCTGGTACGACCTGATCCAGCGCGACGTCACCCAGTTCATGACTACCGGCGGATCGGTGACGATGAAAGGCGCCGAGATCATCACCCGCGAGGGATCGGTGATCGATATTTCCGGTGGCAGCGTCCAGTACCAGGACGGTTTCGTGCGCCGAACGAGGCTGATCGATTCCCTTGGGCGCCTCGTGCCGATCGAGGCGGCGATCGCGGGCGTCAACTATGTCGGGATCGAGGGCGATTCTGTCGTCAACCACGCACGCTGGGGCGTGACCGAGCGGTTCGAGAATCCTTTCGCTCGCGTCAGCCAGGGCAGCTGGGAGCAGGGCTACGTCGAGGGCCGGTCGGCGGGCAGCCTGGCAATCCGCGCGGGCGTGAACACAGCCACGAGCACGATCGACGGCTTCGTCTTCACGGGCGACCTCGCCCGCATCTTCGAAGGCGAGCTCAGGGCCGGCGTGCTCGTCGGCGAGAACCAGGTGAACGCACCGACCGGCGCCGGAATTACGGATATGGCGCGCATCTGGAACGAGCGTCCATCGCTCGCCACGCTCACGATCGGCGAGACCTATCGCATCGGTAACAACCCGCCCGTTGTGAAAGGGGGCGACATCACGATCGCCGACCGGATGCCGGTGTTGGGCGAGGATTTCACCGCGGGTTCGATGTTGTTCGATCGGGACCAGAGCTTCGCATCGGTGGTGGACGGCGTTGAGACGGCGAGCCACATCCTGCCGACCAGCTGGTTCGACGGCGAGACCTTCGGCAATGTGACGCTCTACAGCGGTGATGGAATCGGCGGCCTACGTAGCCAGGCCGATAACTGGGCCCTCAAGCCCAATGCGCCGAGCAGCGCGACCGGCGGCATGCTGACGATCGGCGCGGGCGTGACGGTCGATCTGGGTGATTACGGGGCGTTCAATTTCATCGGCCGCCAGGCCAATATCGACGGGACGATCCGCGCAGCCGGCGGAAGCGTCAAGCTGGATGCCACCTATCTGCCCAAGCTTGGCGGTACCGCCGCGCCGGATTTCGGCATCATCACGGACTCGCTTCGGCCAGGGGTGACACTGGGCGGAGCAGCGGTAATCGACGTGGCCGGCCGCTGGACCAACAACTACCTCGAGGCCCTCAACGGGGAGCCGCTGACCAATGCGGTGGTCGACGGCGGCAGCGTGGAGCTGGAGAGCTATCGCATCACCCTGACCGAAGGCTCGTTGATCGACGTGTCGGGCGGCGCATCGCTGGGCACCGACGGCAGTACGCTGACGCTGGGCGATGCCGGCACGGTGACGCTCGATCTCGACACATCGGGCAGCATCGGCTTGCAGACCGGCGGTGAACTCGTGGCGGATGGGCAGATCCTCGGCCACGCACCCGGCAAGGGCGGTACGCTGAACGTCTATACGCCATGGACTGTGGTGATTGCCGACGAAATAGGCGATCTCGCGATCATCACCGATGGGGTGTTGGAGGCAGGAACCGCGGCGCCGATCGATTTACAGCTTGAGACGGAACTCGTGATCCCGGCAGGAGCCGTTCTGCCGATCGCCACAAGCTATACGACAAACCGGCTCAGCCCTGGAGAGACGCTGACATCCTCAACCGGCACCGTTGTCTCCGCGGCCTCTCCGCTCGTCATTGCCGCGGAATGGACGCTGCCGGAGTTCGTTCGCGTGCTGGTGGGTGACGTGATTTACGGTGCCAACGACCCCGGAGGACCTGTTGTTCCGGCTGGAGCCTCGATCACCGCTGTTGTCGGCAGTCTTCCTGCCGGTTTCGTTGTGTCGCCGGAGATTTTCCCCGACGGCATCCCGAGCTACAATCGGACCGTCGAGGCACCCGCTGGCAGTATCGCTCCTGTCGATATCACTATCGCGGCTGGAGCCGTCATCGGCCGTGGCGCGGTGCTCGACCAAGATGTTTCAGTCCGCAACGATTTCCGCCTTGTCTCTCCCACATTCTTCCAAGGCGGAAAATATCCGACGATCACCGACCAATGGGGAGCGGACGTGGCGCCGATTGCCGACGGCGTGCTGGAAACCGGCACGGCGGCGCCGCAGACGGTCCGGCTCGTCGCTCCGCTTGTCATTCCTTCGGGCGATCCGCTGCCCGTCGACACCAGCTACCTCGTCGGCACGCTGCCGCTCGACGAGGCGCTGCCCGCCCATTTCCCTGTGAGCTATCTCGGCTACGACAAGCCGATCACGCTGGAAGCGGACTGGGAGGTTCCGACCGGCATTTCCCTGCGCACCTCCATCCTCGTCGATGGCGTCTATGTGAACAGCGGAGAGCTGTTCAGGGCGGGCGCCAGGCTCCCCGCGGGCACGAAGATCGGCTGGCTCAACGGGACGCTGAGCTCGGGTACGGTGATTCCTTCCGCAGCCTTCTCGCAAGGGCTGCCTCTGTCCTCGGCGGTCACGCTACAGGCGGCCAAGGGGGATGTGATCCGCTATGACGCCATGCTCGCGGCGGGGACGCTGATCGAGGCGGGGACCGTGCTGCCGAACGATGCCCGCGTCGCGTTCGCCGGGCGGCTTGCCAACGGCAAGGACTTCCATGACGGCTTCGCCAATTTCGCGCTGACCGGGGCCGAAGGGCTGACCGTGAGCTCCGGCGCAGTGATCGCACCGACCCATGACACGCTGCAACTGACCGGCGCCGTCCGTGACATCGCGACCGGCGCGCGCCTGACGGACCTGGCGGGTGTCGCCGGATCGGGCGTAAGCCTCGTCCGCTCCACAGAGCTGCCAGAATGGCAAAGGCAGACTACCCAACTCATGCTCGGCACCCAGGGCGTGCGTAACTCGGGCTGGCGCGGATTCCTTAGTGCCACCAATCCGGGTTCACTGACGATGGAGGCCGGATCGGAAATCCGGCTGACGCCAGGATCGCGGGTTTCGCTGAACGCGAGCAGCAACAAGAGATTGTTCGTCGACGGCACGATCGAAGCGCTCGGCGGCCGCATTATGCTGCAAGAGGTGCAGCCGGAGTACAATCAATTCGTCTCGGTCTTGCTTGGCGACAATGCACGGCTGCTCGCGGGCGGCTATCAGGCGGTGACGGGATATGCCGACGGACGGGAGATCCGCGGCGTCGTCGCAGGCGGAGATATCATTGTCGGCAATATCGGAGACACGAACAGCGCCTCCTACCGGGTGGTGATCGGGGAGGGCGCACTGCTCGACGTGTCGGGGGTAGCCGGAGTCGCCGACCTGCCTCCGGGCGCTGGCGCCGGCGGACTTGATCGCACTTCACCGCTGGTGGAGGCGGCAGTCCACGGCGCGGGCGGCTCGATCGTCTTCAATGTCGTCTCCGGCCTCGTCGCGGGCAATTTCGACCTCTCGCCGGGCGGTGAGACCGGTCTCGGCGGGCGGCTGGTGTTCCAGGGCTCGAATGCGATAGAGGTGCACGACGCAATCGCGGACCTGGGGCCCGTCACGGCGGGCAATATTGTTCCCACGGCCACGCTCACCCTATCGGCCGAGCGGCTGAACGCCTCAGGCGCCGATGACTTGGCTATAAGCAGCGATTGGGGCTTCCCCGCCGCGACGAGCAGCATGACCTTCGACGGCCCGGTGACGCTTTCGGCCCGCCGTTCGTTGGTGCTCGAAAGCGGGAGCTTCGCCGCAAACCCCGGCGCGGATGTCGCGCTCGATTCGGCTTATGTGCGCCTGACCGGCTGGAGCTACAGCGGGGCCGACTCAACCGCCACCGTAGCGGAGGGCAGCAGCCTCACGGTGCGCGGCGGCGTGATCGACCTGATCCAGAACGTGCAACTGGGCCGCACCGGGGCCACCGGCTTTGAGTCAGCCAGCTTCATCGCAGATGGCGACATCCGCCTGATCGGCGGGCGCGCTACAGAATCTGCGGGCAGCCTCCAGAGTCCCGGTACGATCCTGTTCGACGCGGCGCAGACCTATGTCGCACCGGGCACGGGCAATATGGGCTCTGGGGCTCTCGAGTATCTGCAATATGAATGGGAGGACACCAATCCGGGCTTCCTGGTGAGCGCCGGGGAATCGGTCGAGTTCCGATCCAACGGCGGCGCAGCGCCGGTGCCGCTCAGCTGGGGCGGCAAGCTGACGGTACGCGCGCCGGAGATCACCCAGGCCGGTGTGCTGCGCGCGCCGCTGGGTACGATCGCGCTCGAGGCGCAGGATCGGACCGACGAGGAAGGCAATGTCATCGCGGGCAGGTTGACGCTTGCGCCGGGCAGCCTGACCTCGGTCTCGCTCGAAGGGAGCACGGCGCTCGCCGGGCTGATGAGCTACACCCAGACCTTCTATGGCTACAATCGTGCCGACTGGGCGCCATCGAAGTCCGTGGTGTTGTCCGGGGCCAATGTCGACGTTCAGGGCGATGCGGTCGTGGATTTGTCGGGTGGCGGCGACCTCGTGGGCTATAATTTCGTCAGCGGGTCCGGCGGGGTCACCAACATCCTCGAGGCCTCGGAGGACGGCGCCTTCGCCATCCTGCCTGATTATGATGGCCCATTGGCCGCGCCGACACGCACCTCCACTATCGCCGGAACCGCGGGCTGGATGAACAACCCCGGCGCTGCAGGCAGCACCTATAACGAAGGCGCGGGCACCTCGGACGAGCGGCTGCGCGTGGGCGACCAGGTCTGGCTGCAAGGCGTGCCGGGCCTCGCCGACGGCTATTACACGCTGCTGCCGGCGGCTTATGCTCTGCTCGACGGCGGGATGTTGGTGAAACCGGCGCAGAGCACTGTCTCGGCCGGCGCGCAGGCGGTGCAGCGGCGGGACGACGGCTCGGTGATCGCGAGCGGCTACCGTGCCGTCGCCGGCACCGCGATCCGGCCGGACCAGGGCTGGACCAGCTTCCAGGTGATGGATGGCGAGACCTGGCGCCAGTATAGCGAGATCGTCACCTACAGCATGAATGCGGTGCGCTCGGCGTCCAATGCCCAGATGGGCTATCAGGTGCGCATCCCGCACGATGCCGGCCGGCTGGTGATCGATGCACGGGACAGCCTGAACCTGCTGGGTGAGGCGCGGCTTGCGGGCGCCGCCGCGACCGATGATCTCGCGGCCGGGATGGCGGGCGATGTCGATATCAGCAATGCGGGCGGCGGGATCGCGCTGGTGATGCCGGGTCAATCCGCACCGGAGGGCTATCTTGCGGTCGATGCCGCGACCGTCGCCGACTTCGCCGGTTCGGGCAGCCTGCTGCTCGGCGGCCGGCGCCCGCTCAGCACCCGGGTGCCGACCGATGCGAACAACCGGACGGCTCCGGCGACGGACGCTGTCGCGGTGACCACCACGGCGACCGACGTGCTCGTCGGCGAGGGGGTCCGCTACCAGGGGCTCGAACTGCTGCTGGCAGCGACCGACAGCATCGTTATCGGCGAGAACGCGCAGCTGACCGCCGCAGGCAGCGGTGTGGTGAACGACAGCGCTCTGTCCCTGTCGGGTGACGGTGCGCTGGTGCGGCTGTCCTCGGGCGCCCGTGTTGGGCTCGATCGTACCGATAGCACCGGCGCTTCGGGTTCGCTCACCATCGATTCCGGCGCGGTGCTGGAGAGTGCCGGCGGGCTCTCGCTCGACGCCAGCGCAGGCTTCGACCTGGCACAGGACGCGTTGCTCGACGTGGGCTCGCTCGACCTCGCGTCGGATCGGCTGGTTATCGGCGATGCACCCGTGGGCACGGCCGGCACGCTGCTGTCACTCGACACGATCGAGCGACTGGCGGGCGCTTCGGACCTGCTGCTGCGCGGGCACCAGGGCATTGCGGTCTATGGGGATGTCGTCCTCGGCGGCCGCGGCGCGGACGGGGCGGCGACGCTGGTCGCGCTGACGCTGGACACCCCGCTGCTTGAAGGCTTCGCGGATGCAAGCGAAGGTCTGACCCTGACGGCGGGGGCGCTGACTTTGCGGAACAGCGGCGCGGCGGCGGCGGGGGCGGCGGGCACCGGGACGCTTACCCTTGATGTCGACCAGCTGGTGCTGGGCGAGGGCGCGGTGGGCATTGGCGGCTACGGTGCCCTCGCCGGAACGGTGGGCGAGGTGCGCACCGCCACGGAAGGCACGCTCGACATCGCCGGGAACGCAGACCTCGCGGTCGGACGCTTCGCCGTCGCCACCGGCAGCGACTATGCGCTGTCGGCGAGCGGAATGCTCAACATCGCCAAGGGCGCGGCGCCGGCCGATGCCTCCACCGACGGGCTGCTGGGCGGGGCCCTGGCGCTGTCGGGCGCCTCGCTGCGGTTCGACACCACGCTGGTCGCGCAAGGCGGCAAGGTGTCGCTGACCGCGACTGATGGCGACCTGGCGCTCGGCGCCGATGCACGACTGGACCTCACCGGCGCTGCAAAGGACTATATCGACGTGGCGCGCTACGCGCCGGGCGGGGTAGTCTCGCTCGCGGCGAGCGGCGACGTGGTCGCCGACGCGGCTTCGGTCATCGACGTGTCGGGGCATGAACGCGGCGGCGACGCCGGCGCGATCGACGTGCGGGCCGGTGGTCGGGCCGATCTCGCGGGTACGTTGCGCGCCGATTCGATCGACGAGGCGGACGGCGGCGAGTTCGCGCTCGACGCCGGTTCGGCCGATTTCGCGGCGCTCAACGCCAGCCTCAACGCGGGCAGGTTCACCGCGAGCCGCGACATACGGCTCGACGAGTCGATCACGCTGGCGGGGGGCGAGACGATCGAGGCCCACAAGGTCACCCTGCGCTCGGACAACGGCGCGGTGACGATTGCGGGCACCATTGCCGCCAGTGGGGACGCCGCTCACGCCGATGGGGGGCAGGTGGCGCTGATCGGCCGCGACGTGACGCTGACCGGCACCGGCCGGATCGAAGCCGCGGCGGCGAGCATCGACGCGGCCGACTATCAACCGGCCTCGGGCGCGGTCACGCTCGCCGCCGACGAGGGGCGTGTGGTTCTGGCCTCAGGCTCGACGATCGACGTATCGGGCGGCCGCGAAGGCGGCGGGCGTCTCATGGTGCGCGCGCAGCGCACCGCCGGCGGCGCCGATGCCGATCTCGCGGGTACGGTAACCGGCGCTCGGGAGAAGCTGCTGCTCGGCAGCCGGGTGTACGGCGCCGACACGGTCGATGCCGCGCTGGTCACCAGCATGCTGAACGACGCTAGCAATTGGCTGTCGGAGGTCTCGACGCCGACGGGCTGGACCACCGGGGCGGGAATCGTCGTCCGCGGCGCGGACGACCTCACCGTCGCCGATGACATCGACCTCGCACGGATCGGCGGTGCGGGTTGGCTCGGACTCGAGGCCGGCAACGACCTCATCATCGACGCCAGCATCAGCGACGGCTTCAGCAGCGCTGCCGCCGACGCCGCACTCGCCGATCGTGCTTCGTTCAGCTACGGCTTCGAGGCCGGACGAGACATCGTGCTGGGCGAGATGGCGCCGGTACCGGTGAAGCCGGTCATCGGCCCGGGCCAGGCGTTCGACAAAGACCGGTTGGTGTCCGCCGTCGTGCCCTTCACGGTCGCTGCCGACTGGGAGGTGCCGACTGGGGTGTATGTGTACACCTCGGCGGGCTACAAGGTCCCCGGAACCATCGTCCCTGCGGGTGCCACCGTCACCAACGTCAACGGTACGCGCTACTTCCCAGCCGGTTATGTGCTGCCGGCCGACGCCTTCCCCGATGGCTTGACCTTCGCGATGGAAAAGATCCCCTTCACCGGTGAGGGGCGGATCGTCCGCACCGGGACTGGGGATATCTCGGTCAACGCCGGGCGCGACCTTCAGATCGGCGCGCAATCGGTGATCTACACCGCCGGCAGCGCGACGCCCACCGAGGGGGGCTTCGACCGTAGCGGCTATGTCACCCAGCGGCCGGACGGTAGCACCAGTGACAGGGTGCTGGGCGACTTCCCGACCATGGGCGGCAATCTCACGATAGCCGCGGGTCGCAACATCGACATGTCGCCGATCGAACAGACGCCGACCGCCTGGCTGTTTCGCTACGGCAGTTCGACCTGGAACGGCAACCCGGCGGAGTCGCTGGTCGCGGAGCAGACGAGTTGGTCGATCGTGTATCGCAACTACCAGTTCGGGCTGGGCGCGCTGGGAGGCGGCAATATTGCGGTCCGCGCCGGAGGCGACATCAGCAATCTTGCCGCGGCCATACCGACCACCGGCCACATGACGCGCGGGGTCGGCGAGCGCGCGGTCGATGGCGACATCATCGTGCGCGGCGGCGGCGACCTTGCCATCCGGGCGCTTGGCGATATCGCCGGTGGCGCATTCGTACTCGGCAAGGGGCACGCCGAGCTCGTTGCGGGGGGTGACGTGCGCGGTGGCGCACCGACGCTGGTGCCCGACTCCAACCCGAATCTGATCGCCAGCGCCAATTTCGTCGAGCGCGGCCTCGCCCCGATGTTCGGGTTGATGGATGCGCAGGTGTCGGTCATCGCCGGCGGCAGCGCCGAGATCGAGAACGCCTACGACCTCGCGCTGATGCCGCAGATCTGCGAGAATCTGGTCGGCACCTGCGGTACGGTCTCGGCGGCGGGTTCGGGCTGGATCGGCCTGTCAGAGCGCGCAGTCTTCGATGCGCTGGCGGTTGGCGGTGATCTTGTCTATCGTGCCAACGGCACGGGGGCGGTGACGCTCAGCCGGGACAGTTCGGTCGAGGCGTTTCGCGTCAATCTGACCGCGCCCCCGCGGGCCACGGTCAACGCGGCGACGCCCTATCTCACTCTGATGAACCGGGTTCCCGGCACCTTCAAGCTGACTTCGGTCAGCGGCGACATCCTCTTCCAGCCGCCCACGGCAATTTTGGCCAGCCCGATCCTTTCTCCGGCGCCGCGCGGCACGCTGGAGCTGCTCGCGGCGGATAGCGTGGTGTTCGACCGCGTTCCCACCGGCAGCTTCAATTGGTCGCTCAGCCTCGAGGATCGCGGCGTGGATTATATCCGCGACGCCTTCTCGCCAGCTGCGGCGATCGGACAGAGCGGGGTCGCGATGTTCACCCTGAGCAGCGACAACAATACCAACATCGCCAATAACAACTATCGCGGCTACGACCTGCTGCATGCCGACGATCCGGAGCCGGTCCGTATCTATGCGCTTGAAGGCTCCATCGGCAAGTCGGCGCTCAGCGGCGTCTATGACAACTGGTATCTGACCACGCCCAAGGCGGCGCGGATCCAGGCGGGCGGCGACATCGACTACGCGCAGCTCCAATTCACCCACAACGATCCCACGGACGTCAGCACAGTGATCGCCGGGGGCGATCTCTACAGCGGCAGTCAGGGCGGCTATTGGATCTGGGGGCCGGGCACGCTGTGGATCGAAGCGGGTGGAAACATCCTTCACCCGCGCAACGCCGGTCGTTTCGTGAGCGCCGGCAACGGCTCGTCGATCACCGGCTACAGCCCGGCCGGTTCGAAGGAGCTGGTCAATCATGCCTTGCCCGACGTGGGCGCGAACATCACCATGGTGGCTGGAACCGCGCAGGGCAGCAACTACGATGCCTTCGCTGACCTCTATTTCGATCCGGCGAACCTGGCGAACCCGGAATTCGGGCTCAGCCACCCGACCAACCAAGGCAAGGTTGTTCAGACCTATGAGGCCGAACTGGAGGAGTTCCTCGAAGGCCTCGGCTTTGCCGACGTTACGGCGGAAAATCGCCGTGAATTGTTCGACAATCTGCCCGCACAGACGCGCGAGGGCTTCCTGCATCAGGTGCTGCTGAAGGAACTGCAGCAGACCGGCATCGACTATAATGACGATCAAGGTCCGCGTTTTCAGCAGTACACCCGCGGTTATGCAGCTCTGAATCTGATGTTCCCCGGAACGGAGGATCTCGGTAGGGACAATCCGCTCGGTGGCGACATCCTCCTCCAGAACAGTCTTGTCGACAGCCGGTCCGGCGGCTCGATCACTCTGGTCGCCCCCTATGGGCGGATCGGTATCGGCAATCCCGCGGATCCGGCCGTTCCCAATGATGCGGGCCTCCTCACGCGGCGCGGCGGCAACGTCCGGCTGCTCGCCAACGGCACCATCTCGCTCGACCAGTCGCGCGCGTTCACGATGCAGGGCGGCGACCTGATGATGTGGACCTCCTACGGCGACATCACGGCCGGCGTGGGAGCCAAGACCAATGTCAGCAACGTCCCGCTGAGGTTTCTCCTCAACAAGGATGGCCTGCTCGCGGTCAATGTGTTCGGCCTCCAGACTGGCGCCGGCATCGGTGTGCTCGACGCCTTTGAGGGCCGCGATCCGAACCGGCGCCCCAGCCGCATGGACCTGCTCGCCTTCTTCGGCGAGGTGAACGCGGGCGATGCGGGCATTCGGGTGGTCGGCGACATCAACATCGCCGCGCTGCGGGTCGTCAATGCGGCCAACATCGAGGTGTCGGGCGACGCGGTCGGGATCCCCGACGTTCCGGTCGTCAACGTTGGCGCTCTCACGGCCGCCTCGTCGGCAACCAGCGCGATTGTCAACCAGGCGGCCCAGCTTGCCGAGCGGTCGCGGCCGCAGGTTCGCACCGACGTTCCGGCAATCGTCAACGTCCGCTTCGTGGGCTTCGGCGAGTAATTCGTGCGCGCAGGCCGGCAGGCAGCCGCCCTGCGCGCTACCTCATGGAGAGATACGATGGCTTCTCAAACCCGGCCTGCCGATGAGACCGCGGCACGGCTTCCCTTGTTCTACCGCGACCCGCAGCCGCTGTCCTCGGTTGCGCATGCGTCCTGGCGTCTCAAGGACGGTGATGCGAGCTTCGCGGCCGATGCGCCGTATGTGCCGATCGTCGTCGGCGAGCTTGCGGCCGCATCGCGCGACTATCCGGTCGTGTTCGCTGCCGGCGATGCACAGCCGATCGCGGTGCTCGGCCTCGAGCGGCGTAATCTGTTTGTTGCCGCCGGTCGCTGGAACTCCGAGACCTATGTGCCGGCCTATGTGCGCCGCTATCCCTTCGGCTACATCGCCACGACCGATCCCGACGGATTCGCCCTGGCGCTCGACGCCGGTTCCGACCGCGTGGCCCAGAGCGGTGAAGAAGGAGTGCCGCTGTTCGAAGACGGCAAGCCCGCCGAACTGACGAAGCAGGCGCTTGCCTTCTGCGGCGCCTTCCAGTCCGAGGCGAAAGCGACCCGGGCCTTTGCCGATGCCTTGAAGGAACAAGGGCTGCTGATCGACCGACGCGCCGATGCCACTCTTCCCGACGGTCGCAAGCTCGGCCTTGACGGTTTTCAGATCGTCGATGCCGAGAAGCTCTCCGGCCTCCCTGACGAGATCGTGCTCGAATGGCACAACAATGGCTATCTCGCCTGGGTCCATTTCCACCTCGCCTCGCTCGACCGGTTCGCCGCCCTGCTGAACCGGCAGGCGCTCGTCGACACCGTCGCGAGGTCGTCACAGAGCGTTGGTTCTGAGGACGTGTCCCATTCGGAGGCCAGCGACGCCGCCGGTGCGGATGCTTCTAAGATCGCCGAGACCAGGAAAGACTGATGGCCATGACTCGTACGCTCCTTCTCTCCGCCCTTTTCCTAGCCACGACGTCTACGGCCTCGGCCCAGACAGTCGACGGGTCCCGCCCGCCGGCCCAGGCGAACGCCGAGCTGCAATCCCAACCCTTGGGCGGACCGGTCATCGAGGGTGTTTGCCTGCTCTCGCGCGAGGCGATCTTCGCTAATGCCGCGATTGGCAAGGCCGCATCCACGCGCCTTCAGGAGCTGACCCGCGCCGCGCAGGCCGAGATCGATGCCCAGCAGGCGCCGCTGGAGGCAGAAGCCCGCGCGCTCGAGGGCCAACCCGACGGTGCCGAAAACCGGCAGCGGCGTGAGCAACTCGCGCAGCGCTGGCAGGCGCTCCAGAGCCAAGCTGCGCACAACAGTCGCGAGATCGAGGCGACCCGGGCCGCCGCGATGCAGCGTATCGCCAGCGAGGCGCAGCCGGTCATCGCGCAAATATACGGCCAGAGGAATTGCGGTCTGCTGTTTGACCGCAATGCGGCGCTCGGGGGCAATTTCGCGAACGATCTGACCGCTGACGTCGTGCGCGCGATCGATGCGAAGATCCAGACAATCACCTTCGAGCGCGAGCGTCTCCCGCAGCAGCCGACGGGCACGACGCCGGCGCAGAACTGAGCCGAACGAGAGAGGACGATGCCATGCTGACCGCACCCACCGTGCAACGGCTCTCTGGCGGAATGGCTTTCCGGTCGACGCGCCTCGCGTGGCGCCGTCGTGATCGGAGGGTGTGCAGCCAAGCGTTGGCGCGTGGCCGCCACCCGAGCCGGTTCGCGCGTGCTTCTATCGCGCTCTGGCGGTCGCGATTGCGCTTAGCCGGTTCGATGCTCTTGGGAGTCCGGTAATGACTCAAACGTCCCTCGCTACGCGGCTCGGTCGGCTCGCCCTCAAGCTGGCGTGCGTACTTGCTGGCGGCGCCGCCGTCGCAGGTGCGCCCGTCGCGGCGCAGACGGTCGCACCCGACCAGGCGCCCGCGGACTGGATCCGCTACGCCGAGCTTGCAACACGAAGCGTGAGCGAATGGCTCCAGGCCGAGAGCGGGCCGGCTGCGCGACTGCGCACTTACCTCGACGCAACACGGCCGAGCCAGGAGCAATCGACGAAGCCGTTTGTGCTCGGACTCTGGATCCATAGTGACGGCACCGTCACGCGCATTGCGTTTCAACCGTTTGCGCATGAGAAGCCCAACGCCGACCTGCGCGCGCTGATCATCGGCCGGCGCCTGTCGGAGGCTCCACCGAAGGACATGCTGCTTCCACTGCGCGTCCTGGTGCAGCTACCGCCGGTACCGCCGGCCCCCGGCGATACAAGCCCTGCCTCGGAAGCAGCCAAACGTTTCGTGCGCGTAGGTCTGGCGCAGCCGCGCGGTGAGGCGCTATGATACCGCCTTCTCCGGCTCATCAGTGGTGTAGAACATCGGATTGCGCATCCATGCCTCGACGTCTGATTCCAGCCATGCCACGCAGCGCGCGCCGATCGTGATCTGCTTCGGAAACGTACCCTCGTCGATCTTACGGTAGAGCGTCGACCGGCTGAGCCCGGTCTTGTCGAGCACGGCGTTGAGGCGAAGAAAGCGATTGGAGGTGTCGGACATCGGCATGATCCTGATCGTTGTTGCAGCTCCCGTACGACTAGGATCGAAAGTTCTCTTCGATGCGCAAGAGTGCCACCGCCATACCCGGCCGAAGGCGGCCCTTCCTGCCCCATAAAGGTACCTCGGTGCGTCGAAAGAGTTGGCGTCTCGCGCTCGCTTGGGAGCGTGACCGCGCTCTACGGCGCTTCCGCGCCGCCGAGTCGGCCTGGCCGTCTCGGTCCATTCGGATGACGATCGACTGACGCGTGGGGCCGGCGCATGCTGCGCCGGCCAAGCGGACATCGCGCTCATCGCGCGATGGCACTGGGCCTGTCGGCCCCGGGCAGGCGGGGAGGGCGGGCGCTACCCTCTAGTCCCGCCGCGGCGTGCCGCAACCGGCTGCGCCGGTCCTCCATTTCATTTCGGCCCGTTGGGTGCAGCCCGCCTTCCCCGGCGGGACTTCCGGTCCGCTCCCAGCCGCCGACCCCGCCTTCTTTCGGGGCCGGTTGCGGTGGAGAAGAGGAGTGGAAAGGATGAACGCGAAGACCAGGAGTTCGCGCCGGAGCCTCTACGCCGAGGTGACCGAGCAGGTGATTGCAGAACTGGAAGAAGGGCGGCTGCCATGGGTGCAGCCCTGGGATGCGGCAGCATGCGGATGCGCGATGCCGGCGAACGCGATTAGCGGGCGGCGGTACTCGGGGATCAACGTTCTGATCCTGTGGGCCGCCGTGATCGAGGGCGGCTATGCCTCGCAGCGCTGGCTGACCTACCGGCAAGCAGTGGCAGTAGGCGGCCATGTCCGCAAAGGGGAGCGAGGCACGACCGTCTGCTACGCGGACAGGTTTACGCCCCGGGCAGAGGCCGAGCAGGCACAGGACGAGGAGCGCGAGGCGCGGACGATCGCTTTCCTCAAGCGCTTCACCGTGTTCAATGTCGAGCAGTGCGAAGGTCTACCCGGAGAACTGTTACGCTCCGCGGAGCCGCCTGCCGAGGCCGATATCCTGCCGCAGGTCAAAGCGCTGATCGATGCGAGCGGGGCAGACCTGCGCATCGGTGGTGGCGAGGCCTACTATTCGCCGCTTGGCGATTATGTCGTGGTGCCGCCGCCGCAGGCATTTCATGCGCCGGTCGATTGGCACCGGACGGCCCTGCACGAACTTGGGCATTGGACAGGCCATTCCAGCCGGCTCGGTCGCGACCAGAGCGGCCGGTTCGGCAGCAGCGCCTATGCGCGCGAGGAACTGGTCGCGGAGATGGCCAGCGCCTTCGCCTGCGCTTCGCTGTCGATCGAGCCGACCGTACGTCACAGCGACTACATCGGCAGCTGGCTTGCCGTGCTGCGCGAGGACGAGAAAGCGATCTTTCGTGCAGCGAGCGCCGCGAGCAAGGCGGCCGACTACCTGCTCGCCTTTGCACCGGAGGCAGGATGATGCCTGAGGGTATGAGCAGAGAAGAAGGGATCGAGCGGGCCAACCGCGCCCTGCGGCGCATGTCCCATCGGCAGCGCGAGGTATACCTCGCCGTGCGGATCGATAATGCCGACTACCGCGATATCGCCGAGCGGCTGGGGATCACGTCGAAGCAGGTCGAGCGCGAGGTTGCCGCAGCGATCCGGCAGGTCGGCTGCGCGCTTCGCGAGCGCCGTCCCGAAGCGAGGTGGCGGCGCTGGTTGCGTTGCCTCCGCGACAACCTCCGATGGTGACTTTCCGCAGCCTCGCCGGCCACGGCCGGCGAGGCTGTGCTAAGCGGCATCCTGCCGCTAGGGTGAGGGAGCAATGAAGACCAGCCTCGACCATCTGCCCGAACAGCAGCAGCAGGAGCTCGGCCGTATCCGCGAGATCCTGCTCGAGGAGTTCGAGAAGGCGATCGCGAACGCCACGTCCACCCACAAGCGAAACGGCAAGGTCTACAAGATCGTCCTGTTCGGCTCCTATGCGCGCGACGATTGGGTCGACGAGCCGGAGAACGGCTATCAGTCCGACTTCGATCTGCTGATCGTGGTCAGCCACGAGGACCTGACCGATATTGCCGACTACTGGTATATCGCCGAGGACCGGATCGCGCGCGATCCCACCATAGAGCGTCCGGTCAATATCATCGTCCACTCGCTTGACGAGGTGAACCAGGCGCTTACGCGCGGCGAGTACTTCTGGGTCGATATCGCGCGCGATGGCTGCATCGTCTACGAGCTGCCCTGCCATCCGCTCGCGACGCCCAAGCCGCTGACGCCGGCCGATGCACACCGGATGGCGAGCGAGTACTTCGACGAATGGCTCAGCAGCGCTGATGACTTTTTCGAGAGCGCACGTGACGCGATAGCCAGGGACAAGAGCAAGCTTGCAGCGTTCCTGCTGCACCAAGCCACCGAGCGGCTCTACATCTGCTTTCTGCTCGTGCGGACTCTCTACTTCCCGCGCTCGCACAACATCAAGTTCTTGCGCTCGCTCGCCGAGGACAAGGAGCCGCGGCTTGTCGATGCGTGGCCGCGCGCAAGCAAGATCGACCGACGGCGGTTCGAGCGCTTGAAGCGTGCTTATGTCGAGGCCCGCTACTCGGCGAGCTACTCGATCACCACCGAGGACCTCGACGCGCTCGCCAGCTCGGTGACACGGCTGCGCGACATCGTCGACGAGGTCTGCCGCGAGCGGTTGGCACAGCTGAAGGTGGAAGCAGCGGCTTAGGTGCTAGCACCGGTAAGTGTGACTCTTCTGACGGAGACATTCGTGTGCGCGGCAAATTGCTCCTGCACCGCCACCGGCACCGCGTTCCCCGTCTCTTGAGCCCATGACCTACGGCCGGCCGAAGGCCTCAAAACCATCGCTTCGCGAGATTCTTCCCCGCCGCATGAATGCGGCTCCTCGCGGGAAGCAACAATCTCGCGCGGCTCCGGTCCTCCGCTTGTGCTGCGGCCCTTCGGGTTCGCGTCCTTCTCGTCCCGTCCGTTTCGGTCGGCCCATCGACAGGGAACGGGTCCCGGTCGACAGACAAGGAGAAAGCATCATGCCTGCCATCGGATATGTCACCGCCCAGGAAGACGGCACCTTCAAAGGGCAGCTGAAAACCATCAGCATCCGCGAGGACATCACCATCGCCGCCAACCCGCGCAAGACCAGCGACATCCAGCCCGACTACCGGGTCTATGTCGGCGACGTCGAGATTGGCGCCGGGTGGAACCGCCGCTCCGAAGCGAGCGGGCGCACTTACGTCTCGCTCAGCTTCGCTGCTCCTGAGTTCGGACCGCGCCGGCTTTACGCCAATCTTGTTCAGGCTGTTGGCGAGAAGCGCGACGACCGGTTCGCCATCCTTTGGAACCCGGCGGATTGAGTGGACGGCTCCCGCGGCGCTTCGGCGCCGCGGGAGCTCTTTTTCGGCCGCATACCTGACGTATCGTTTAGAGCTGACGCTAACTGGCGGCTTCTGGCCGACGCCGGGCGGCCAGCTTTCGGGCAGTCGAGGCCAGAAAGCGGGATACTCATGGTTTTGGACGCTGGCATGGATCGAAGAGAACTTCTGCAAAGACATCATGCTTCTGAAACTGAGCATCGCCCGCTCGAGCCGTCGTAGCAGAGGAGTGACTTCGCGCCGATCGTTGGCGCAGCTCGCCACCTTTTCATTCTCCTAGTTGCCAAGTTCGATCATCGCCGCGCCCCGTACGTGCGGAATGTGTCTTCGACCCCCGAATGTCACATACGGCTCCTAACGCCGCGCGGAATCACACCTCATCTCGCCGCGTTCCAAGGAGCATCTATGAAAAGCCTCACCGCCTGCGCGCTTGTCGCGTTGCAGCTTGCTGCGCCCTCAGTCCTTCGCGCTGAAGATGACGTGTCGGCAAGCGCCGCGAGCACGGATGGCGACGTGATTATCGTCACTGGTACGCGCGACGCGCGGCGGACGCAGTTCGACACGCTCGCGCCGATCGACGTTCTGTCGTCGGAAGCGATCGACGGCAGCGTCTCGGACGATCTGTCGGATACGCTGGCGCAGTTGCTGCCCTCGTTCAACGTGCAGCGGCTCCCGGCTGCCGATGGCCTCGCCTTCGTGCGACCCGCGACACTGCGCGGCCTGTCCCCCGACCAGACGCTCGTTCTCGTCAACGGCAAGCGTTATCATCGCTCGGCACTGCTCGGCACGCGCGGCGCGCAGGCGGCCGACCTTGCCTCCATCCCCAACCTGGCGATCGAGCGGATTGAGGTGCTGCGTGATGGTGCTTCGGCTCAGTACGGCTCCGATGCGATCGCGGGTGTGATCAACATCATTCTCGATGACCAGCCGGGCATGGATGCCTTCGGCCAGTTCTCGCAGTACTACGAAGGTGACGGCACCAGCTACCAGACTGGAGGCCAGGGTGGCCTCGCTCTGGGCGATCGCGGTGTGCTTGTCTTCACCGGTGAATTTTCGGAGTCGGATGCGACATCACGTACGCGCCAGCGTCCCGACGCTGAGGAATTCCAGGCGGCCAATCCAGATCTCGATGTGCCTGATCCAGTGCAGCGCTGGGGGCAGCCGGATTTGCGCTCCGTGCGCGGTGCGATCAACGCCGACTATGAAATCGTCGATGGCGCGACCCTCTATGCCTTCGGCACAATTTCCAGCGGGGAGGGTGTCACCGATTTCAACTGGCGCAATCCGGCCGGGACAGGGAACGTTTATAACCCGAGCCCAGCCTTCCCGGGCTTCAGCTTCACGAGCCTTTACCCGGCCGGCTTCACGCCGCGGTTCGGAACCGAGTATGACGACTATCAGGCTGCAGGCGGCCTGCGCGGTGAACTGGGGGATGCTTTCACGTACGATCTCAGCGCCTCACTCGGGCGCAGTCGCATCGACTACACGATGCGAGAATCGCTCAACGCATCGCTGGGACCCGACAGCCCGACCAGCTTCTACATCGGCCGTCTCCGCCAGAACGAATTCAATCTGAACGCGGATTTCGTCTACCGCCTGCCGATTGGCACTGTTGAGCCGGTGAACATCGCTTTCGGTGCCGAACGACGCAAGGAGACCTATGCCATTCGGGAAGGCGACCCCGCCTCCTACGCGATTGGTCCCGGCGCAGCGTCGGGCCTCGCCCCGAACAGCAACGGCTTCCCGGGCTTCAGCCCGCTCAACGCCGGGGATTGGTCGCAGACCAGCTATGCCGGTTATCTCGACATCGAGGCTCGCCCCATAGAGATGCTGACGCTTGGTGCCGCTGGTCGCTACGAGGATTTCTCGGCCTTCGGCGACACCTTCAACTACAAACTCTCGGCGCGGCTTGAGCCGTTCAGCGGCGTTGCGCTGCGTTCGACCTATTCGACCGGCTTTCGCGCACCGACGCCCGGACAGCTCAATGCCGTTAACACTACGCAGGGCCTCGACACCACGACCCTGCAGATTTTCAATCGCGGCCGCCTGTCGCCGAGCGATCCGATCGCAATTGCCCTTGGCGCAAAACCGCTCAAGCCGGAGAAATCGCGCACACTGACGGCAGGGTTGACCTTCCAGTCAGACGTTGGGCTCTCCGGCAGCATCGATCTCTATCAGATCAAGCTGCATGACCGTTTCGGCCAGTCGGCGAGTTTCGCGGTGCCAGCGGACTTGCCGAATCCGCAGCGCTTCACCGCCGTGAATTATTTCACCAACGACTTCGACACGCGCACGCGTGGGATTGATGTCGTGCTGGCTTATACCAGCGACGTCGGTCCGGGCCGGGCCGACATCAATCTCGCGTACAACTACAACCAGACCAAGGTAACAAGCGGGACTAGCGCAGCCATCGCGAACGAGACCCAGCGGATCCTGTTCGAAGAGCGTCTGCCGCAACACAATGCGACTGCATCGCTCGGCTATACGATCGGCGATTTTGGGGTGCAGTCGCGGGCGCGCTACTACGGTCCGTGGACCGACGTCAGCGGCAACGCGGACGGCGAGATCTTCCAGCGCTTTGGGTCCATAGTGCTGTTTGATCTCTCGGCCAGTGTCCAGCTGAACGAACATCTGACGATCCGCGCCGGTGCAGAGAATATCTTCGATAGCTATCCCGACGAAGCCACCAACCAGGCGGTTCGCGGCCTGATCTATTCGCGGAACGCACCCTACGATACCGACGGCGGTCAGTATTACGTCCGTCTGGGCATCACGTTCTGACGCTGGGGCAGAAACATGGAACTCAGCCGTCGCCAGATGATGATGGGCGCAGCGGCGGTGCCGGTGGCGGGGCGGCTTCATGCCGCTCCGACGCTCTCCGGCCCGCTCCCCGACGACGAGAGCTACTGGGCGGGGATCGCCGCCCAGTATGACGTCCTGCCGGGCGTGGTCCAGCTAGAGAACGGCAACTGGGGTATGATGGCTCGGCCCGTCCTCGACCACTATCAGGCAGCGGTGCGGCGGGTGAACCGGGAAACTAGTTACTACGCTCGCCGCGGCCTCGGTCCCGACCTGATGGCGGTGCGCGCGCGTGTCGCGGCAAAGCTGGGCGTTCGGCCCGACGAGATCGCCTTCACCCGCAACGCTACCGAGGCGCTCAAGGCCCTGATCGGCGGCTATAACCGGCTCCGCCCGGGCGACGCGGTGCTCTATGCCGATCTCGACTACGATAGCATGCAGGCATGCTGCGATGCACTGCAGCGGAGCCGCGGCGTCGATATCGTGCGCATCGCGCTTCCTGAGCCCGCGACGCATCAGGGGCTGATCGACTGCTACGCGGCCGCGCTGGATGCCAACCCTCAAGTACGCCTGATACTTCTCACGCACCTCAGCCATCGTACGGGGCTTGTCGTGCCGGTGCGTGAGATCGTGGCGATGGCGCGTGCCCGCAGCGTCGACGCTATCGTCGATGCGGCTCATAGCTGGGGCCAACTCGACTTCACGCTGCCCGACCTCGGCGCCGACTTCGTTGGCCTGAATCTGCACAAGTGGATCGGAGCTCCCCTCGGCGTTGGGGCGCTCTACATCCGCAAGGCCAAGGTGGACTTGATCGATCCCGATCCAGCCAACGCCCCTCCGTTCGCAGCCAACAGCCAAGCGCGTGTGCATACCGGCACGGTCGACTTCGCGGCGCAGCTTACCGTTCCCGCGGCACTCGATTTTCAGGACGCCATTGGCGACAGCGCCCGCACAGCTCGTCTGCGCTTTCTGCGGGATCGTTGGGCGGAAGAGCTGCGCGGTATGTCCGGCCTCGAAATACTGACCCCGCCCGATCCGCGGCTTTATGGGGGCATTACGTCATTTCGTTTTGCCCGGCGCACGAACGCGGAGGACAATGTCGCTATCGCCAAGCTGCTGCTCGACGAGCATCGCATATTCACGGTTCATCGAACCGGGCCGGCACGGGGCGCCTGCGTTAGAGTTACACCGGCTCTGTTCAACAGCTCCGCTGACGTGGATCTTTTCCTTGAGGCCGTGAGGTCGCTACTCCGTACGCTCCGCTGACGCCTTGATCGGCCGCCGTGCCGGAACATGACCAGGCGCTGCAGGCGAGCAGCATGACGACCGGTTCGCCATCCTTTGGAAGCCGGCGGATTGATCAGACGACTTCTGGAACAGGGCCATGATCGACTCCCCGTTTTGCGAGTCGGATGGTGACGCAGCGCGTCACCACGATCAGATTGGCCAGAGCCAACCGTCCGCGCATCCGGTCGCGCCGCAGTCTTCGATCGTGAGATCATACTGGCCGTTTGGAAAGTACCAGAAGGTAACCTGCGCGGTCGTTTTCCCACCCTTAAGGCAGCGCTCGGTGAACATGCCGGAATGATCCGTATTTTCGTTGGAGACAACTGCGAGCTCTGCATCCTCTAAACACAGTGCTGCTGGCCGCGCATGATAACCTGTCGAGCGCGAGATCATTTGCAATCGACCGCGTTCGTCGATCAGATAGCATTCTCGGAGGTTGAGCACGCCGAGATTCTTTCGGCGACGTGATCGATAGTAACCGGAGGTTTGGCGCATCCGGTCAACGTGATCAGTAGAAGGGCAGCCGACGAAGCATTCGGGCCGCTCGATCTACGGTGAGATGTCATCACTCCGAAGTCCGCCCCGTTATCAGCGATCACTCTATCAGCTCTCATCGCGATGGGAATGCCACCCTGCGGTCAGAGTTGGCCTACTGTCCGGCCATCGAACGCGCGCTTGCCTCGCCGCCGCCACAGCAGCATTGTCTGCTCACCGTTCTCGCTGCGGAGCTTGGCCGCTGCTTCGACCAGAATGCCAAAGATCACCGCCCGATCGTCGTCGGTGAGTTCGATGAGCCCGGCCTTGGCAACAAGTCCGCCGAGCTCGATCAGCTGACGCGTGCGTTCGCGCCGCTTCACTTGCCACGCGCGCGTGTCATGCCGCGCCCGCTTCGCCAGCAGCCGGTTGCGCGCTGCGGGCATCCGCCGCACCACCGCTTGCACCGCGATCACTGCGCTTCGCAGCCCCTCGCGGTGACCTGCGAAAGAACCGCTCCCCGCGCTGGCGACACTCCTCCCTGGGCGGTCCTTTGCCTTCGACCGTGAGCAGCAGCGCACCGACAAGCTCCTCGACCGGCAGGGTGTCGGCGCCAGTGGCAATCACCAGCACACCGAACTGCCGCAGCTTGCGTTCCTTGAGTTCTTTCGCCTTCGCATCGAGCGCTTTGAGCTCGGCATCATAGTCGCGAGGTCTGCGCATGATCTGTCCTCCAGTTGATTGGTGGAGACAGTCCAGTTATCGAGGCACTCGATTAGCGGCAATGCCCTGAAATCTTGTGAGACTCGCCCGTCCCGAGAAAGATGAATTCTTTCGAGGGCGCGCTTATACGTCGTGCCGACGTGCTGCTTGTAGTGTAAGTGGTATAGCCTTCATGGCGATCTACCACTTCTCCGTCAAAGTGATCTCCCGCGCCGCCGGATCGTCGGCGCTGGCGGCCGCCGCCTACCGTTCGGCCTCGCGGCTGCATGATCAGCGGCTCGATCGGCACCACGACTTCTCGAACAAGGCGGGCGTCGTGCACTCCGAGGTGCTGCTGCCCGATGGTGCGCCGGAGCACTTCGCCGATCGTGAGCAACTCTGGAATGCGGTCGAGGCGGCCGAAGTGCGCAAGGATGCGCAGCTCGCCCGCGAGGTCGAGTTCGCCATTCCGAGGGAATTGGATGAAGGCGAAGGAATCCGCCTGGCGCGCGACTTTGTCGAACGAGAGTTCGTCTCTCGCGGCATGATCGCCGATCTCAATGTGCACTGGGATATGGGCTCCGATGGAGAGGCGAAGCCGCATGCGCATGTGATGCTGTCGATGCGGGAAGTGGATGAGGATGGGTTCGGCGCCAAGGTTCGCGACTGGAACCGCACCGATCTCCTCAATCACTGGCGCGAGGCTTGGGCCGAGCACGTGAACACGCGGCTAGCCGAGCTCGATATCGATGCGCGGATCGATCACCGGACATTGGAAGAGCAGGGGATCGACCTCGAGCCGCAGAACAAGATCGGTCCTGCTGCCTCGCGCATGGCGGAGCAGGCGCTGGAGAGCGAGCGGCTTGCCGAGCATGCAGAGATTGCGCGCAGGAACGGCGAGCGCTTGCTCGCCAATCCTGCTCTCGCCCTTGATGCGATTACACACAGCCAAGCCACGTTCACCGCGCGCGATCTTGCGCGGTTCGTGCACCGGCACAGCGACGGCAAGGAGCAGTTCGATCAGGTGCTCGGTGCGGTGAAGCGATCGTCCGAGCTGATGCGGCTCGGACGTGATGGGCGAGGGGAGGAGCGGTTCACTTCGCGCGCGATGCTCGACTGCGAGGATCGGCTCGAGCGGGCCACGGACAAACTATCGATGCGGCGGCATCATGGTCTCCCGGCAGAAGCAATCGATCGGGCAATCGCTTCTGCCGGGAGTGGCGGCCTTATGCTCGGGAGGGAACAGGAGGCCGTGCTCGAACGCATACTCACCGGCAGCGATCTTGCCAATGTGACCGGCTATGCCGGTACCGGCAAATCCGCTGTGCTGGGCATCGCGCGCGATGGATGGGAACACGCCGGCTACCGTGTTCGCGGTGCGGCTCTTTCAGGCATTGCGGCGGAGAACCTGGAGAGCGGTTCGGGCATAGCCTCACGCACGATCGCGAGCCTTGAGCATCAGTGGGCGCAGGGACGTGAGCTGCTCACCGACAGCGACGTTTTCGTGATCGACGAAGCCGGGATGATCGGCACACGGCAGATGGAGCGGGTGATCTCCGAAGCGTCAAAGCGCGGCGCCAAGGTCGTGCTGGTCGGCGATGTCGAACAGCTGCAAGCGATCGAAGCCGGCGCGGCATTCCGTTCGATCACCGAGCGCCACGGCAGCGCGGAGATCACCACCGTTCGCCGGCAGCGCGAGGAGTGGCAGAGGGACGCGACGCGCAAGCTGGCAACCGAGCGAACGGGCGAGGCGATCGCGGCCTATGATGAGGCTGGCCATGTGCATGCGGCTGCCACGCGTGAAGAGGCACGCAAGCAGCTGATCGCACGCTGGGATCGGGACCGGCAAGAGCAGCCGGCGAGCAGCCGCATCATCCTGACGCACACCAACGACGATGTCCGCGTGCTCAACGAGGCGGCGCGGGCCAGGATGCGAGCGGCTAGCGAACTGGGCGACGACATCAGCTTGCAAGTAACCCGCGGCGAGCGCGCCTTCGCCGCCGGGGACCGGATCATGTTCCTGCGCAACGAGCGCAGCCTTGGCGTGAAGAACGGCTCGCTCGGCACCGTGCGCAGCGTCGATGCTGCTCGCATGCAGGTCGTGCTCGATGACGGGCGGAGCGTCGCGTTCGATCACAAGGACTATCGCGACATCGATCACGGTTACGCAGCCACGATCCACAAGGCGCAAGGGATGACGGTCGACCGGGCGCATGTGCTCGCAACACCCGGGCTCGACCGGCATGCGGCTTATGTCGCGCTGTCGCGGCATCGAGACCGGGTCGATCTACACTACGGCAGCGATGACTTCGCCGATCGCTCGAAGCTCGTGCGCGTGCTCAGCCGCGAGCGGGCGAAGGATATGGCACGTGACTATGCGCCGGTGCCCAAGGCACCCGAGCCCACCAAGAAGCGTGATCCGTTCGCCGGGCTGAAACTGAGAATGGAGCCGCTGCCGGACCGTAAACCGCCTGCACCCGAAAAAACGATCAGTCCTCTCGATCGGTACGCGGCAGCTGCTCGCAGCCACCAGTCGAAGCTATCCGCCGCGGTCGTGCGGCACGCGCGGATCGTGCGCGATATGCGCGCGGCTCATGCGCGGGGCCAGGCCTACACCAACGAGCAGGGCATAGAACTCACCGCAAGCCGCGCGGCGCTTGACGCTCTGCGGACCCACGGTCGAACCGATCTTGAGAATGCGTTCTCTGGCGATCTCAAGCTGATTGACGAAGCAGCGGGCGGGAAGACCGACCGGGCCATCAAGGCGATGGAGCAGCAGGCCAGGTGGCGCACCGATCCTGAGGTTCGTGCCGATCGCTTCGTTGCCGAGTGGCGGCATCTGCGCCAACGGCGCGAGCAGCTTGGTGGGTGGCAGAATTTCGAAGAGCGAGATGCGACCGACAGACGGCTCACCGCCATGGCGCGGTCGGTCGAGAAGGACCCGCAGATGGGCGCGGCTCTGTTCAAGCGCGCCGGCCAGCTTGGGCTTAGCCGTGAGTGGTCACTCGAGTGGTCACCAGGCAGCTTCGATGGCGGTATCGGTGATGAGCTTCAGCGCTCGCGCGGGATCGCGCAGGCCTTGGGCCGCATGTTGGGGCGGGAACGGGGGTTGGGACTTTAAACCATGTACTATCAGCGATGCACTTGCAGCGATATCTGCACTTACTTGCGAACTGCTGCGGGAGAGACCGGACTGGCTTAGCGAATTAACTCCAAATTAAGCAGTTGCCGGCACCCCGTTCAGACTCGCACAATTGCGGGGCTTTTGAACACCGAACGGAAGGGCAATTACATGAAACCACGCAGCCTCTTATTCGCCGCGGCAGCGGCTTCGCTGGCCACAGCACCGGTTGCTGCACAGGCGCAGCCTGCCGAGCGTGTGTCCGAGCCCATGATTGAAGAGTCAGAACTAGGCGGCGGCAAGATCGGCCCGGCGCTGATCGTTGCAGCGATCGCGGCGGTGGGCATTATTGCGCTGATCGTCACGGACAATGACGACGATGAAGATCCTGTGAGCGTCTGACGAGGCCTATACCTTGAACAACACGGTTCGTAACTGAGCCACCGAGGAACCGTGCGATACGAGAGGCGGTCAAACAGCACCGCCTCTCGTATCTTCGACGAGACGCCGGTCGATACGAAGCGTCAAGTGGGTCGCACCATCAACTAGTAAATACTCATCTTTTCGAGCGCCGACAGTGATCGCCCGAGGCACTTGGCTGCTCTTGGCATGACCTGCCGGACGCCTACGCGTCCTAAAGGCGTTCGGGATGCGTTGACGAGCCAAAAAGCGCACAGCAATTGCATGCCGCTGGAATGGCAGCATTGTTGGACGTTCCGGTTAGTCCGCTTTTCGGACGCCAAGCCACCTAAGCTGCCCTTCGTTCATAGATCCAGATTTCGGCTCGTGAATGGCCGAGGGGTTCGACATTCCGGAACTGCGCTTTTCAGGGTCGCTGCTTGGAAATGCGGTCATTCCGGGCCCGAACCCACGTGTTAGCTTCGGGCCTGAATTTCAGCCATACAGCATGGTCGGCTCCGAAATTTGACGTTCGTTTCTCGTGCATTGGGACGGGCGACATTGGCGAGATTCCTGCTAAACTTGCCCGCTGATCGCGAAAGGCTGTCAGGTCCGAAAAGCGCCTGACGAAGTTCGTCCCAGCACTGCAGCGACCTCCTCATGGGCATAGCTGTCGCGTCGCAGCGCTAAGCGGTCTAACACCGACACCATGCCCAACTGGCCTATGGCCCAGATAACCAATCCTCGACTATTGTCGGAAAGAGTGCCGATCGGGGCCTCGTGTACCAACTGAAGCACTTCATCCTCGGTCAAGCTGCGGCCTGTCATTGCACAGAGGTAGGCGAAGCTCGCCGGCTGATGTTGGCGAATGAGCTCCCAAACTTCGTCTTCTATGGTCCCCGCCCTAAGCGCGGCCTTACTGACAATCCAACCTTCCGGACAGCAGGCTGCAAACTCCGCTATGATCTCACGCAAAAAACCAGAGTCTGCCTTGTAAGCGAGAATTTTGGCTGCCCGCGGATCATGAGAATGACGCCAGTAGGCGAGGATTGCGTCGGGGTCGCGCAGCGCATCGTCCTCGCCGCTGGCCTTGAGCCATCTCCCCACAGTGCCACTGGTGCCTCTGTCGATCCAGCGCTCCAGCACCTCTCGGCGCTTCATGATCGGCAGCCATGAATAGATGGCTGAGACAAGCGCATCGACGCGCGTTTGAAGCACGCGATTGCGCTGGTGGATAGCCTCCGCCTCGTCGACAAGCCGCGAAAGCCGTTCGGCATGCACGCCGTCGGAAAGCTTAAGGACCCGCAACAAGCGATTGCGGAGTGCTAGCCTGAGCGGAGTAGGGGCTTCGATTTTACGGCAGATCGCTTCGCACAGCTCGTCGAAGGTGAGGCAGGCGATATAGGCGTGCAGCAGGTTACGATCGACTTCGTATTGCTGAGGCTCGAGTGGGCATTGGTCAATGCGCATGAGCTTGTCCTCGAGCGTGTACTGCATTCCTCACCTATGCCTTGGCCACGCCATCGCTGTGACTCTGTCGAGCAGCGCAAATATTAAGCAAGCTCGCTCATTTTTCGAAGCCATCCTTCGATCTCGCCCGCCGGATCGCGTGCACGAATTTGCTCTGCAGTTATGTAGCCGAAGGCCCTCGACAAGTATCGCTTCGCCTTGTCGGCTCCCATCCTTCCGTCGAAATTTCGCTTGGCCGAGAGCGCGATCGCGAAAGCTTCTGGCACGGAAGGCGCTCCATCGGTTGGGTGATCAACGCAGACCACATCGACATCGAAGGCAGCCTTGATCGCGTCAGCGTGGAGATAGCACTCGATCTCATGCTTCTGGGTCTGGACTGCCCAGGAACCCAGGCCATCGGCGCGACCGTTCACCTCGGCGACCGACGCCGCGTACTTAGTGACGTCGGAGTCGTAGATGTGCGCCTCGGGTCGCTGCATGTTACGCAGGTAGTTCTCAGTCACCCAGTGCTTGAGCGTTGATCCGCCCGCCGGAATAAACGCGAAGCGCTCGTCGGTCATCAGGTTCGGTATGGTGTCGTCTTCTGCGTGCAATGCGGCACTCAGGCACTTCAGGGCGGTCACATCCGTTGGCCCTTCGACACAGATAAGGACGCGAACGCGACTGTCCGGAGTGAGGCCGAGAGCTTTCGCCACCGGGTCGAACACGTCCACCCCGGCCTGGACCACGGGAGTCGCCGGCGGACCTCCGCTGGAAACGAACCGGATACTTTCGACCGGGAGGTCTGCTGCCAGTCCCGGACTGTGGGTCGTCAGGATCACTTGGCAATGAGGCGCCGTTGCTATCTCCTTGAACGCGTCGATGAGGACCCGCTGGTTCGCTGGATGCTGGGACGTCTCAGGCTCTTCGATCGCATAGATCAGGTTTCGCTTTGCGGAACTTGACAGCTTGCGCTCGGCCTCCGCCTTGAAGAAGCTGACTAGGATGAGCCGTCGCACACCGCTGCCGCGCTTGTTCAAGGGAATGCGGTCATCGGTGTCCATACCGAGCGAGAACAAACCCATCCACTTGGACGCTGTGGGCGGGACGAACTTCGGCGAAAGGGAGTTCGCAAGTTTGGGATCGATGCTCTTGAGAGCCTCGTGGGTGAGTTTCGCGATCTCCTCCGTCTTCGCCTGGACCAAAGCCTGAATGGCTTCGATCGCCTCCTGAGCCTCGGAGATCGCGGCCGCGATGGCACCCTTCAGCGGGTTCTGCACCTCGCCATCGGAATCGCGGCTCTGGCGATCGCTTTGGAAGAGCGCGAACATCGGAAGATGCAGTTCCAATTGGTCCCAGATACGCTTGCTATCCTCCTTGGGCTTCGACACCGGGATGTGCGCTTCCACCAAACCAAGTTCGGGGCAGGCCTCCCAGAGAGCCTGACGCATGCCTGGATTACCTTTTAACGCGACATCTAGTGACTGCGCTCTCACTAGAGCCTGTAGGTCCTTCTCTTTCAGTTCAAGAAGGTTATCCAATCCCGAAGCGCTAGGATGCATGGCGACAATGAACGTCTCACATGTCGGCGACTTCTTCGAGCAGTCGTAGACTCGCGCGATCTTCAGGGTACCGCTGGCGGTCAGAAGGTATTCGTCGCTGAGCGTTGTCGGTGCCCCGGCGTCCAGCGTGACCTCCTCCGGAAGATCCGCAAACTCAGCGGTGATGCTGACGAGTGACGAACCGCTGAAGACATTGGCGTCGGACTGATCGATCTTCACGATATCGCTATTGAAGAAGATCTCTAGTGCCTCCAGAAGGCAGGATTTACCAATGTCGTTCCGCCCGATAATAGTCGTCAGATCCGAAAATTCGATAGTTGTGGCGGTCTGATAGGCCCGAAAGTTTTCAAGTGTCAGCGAAATAAGCTTCATTGTGGCGCCTCCCCCTCGTTCTAGAAGACTGTCGCGCGTTTCCTTGCATGGCAAGTGAATCTAAAACCGAATTGGAAGCTGCCGGCCCCATCTAAAAAGCCGTAGCTGATCGAGCTGCGCGGTATGCGCGGTATTCAAAAAGTGCGCTCAGCAGGTTGATTAGTCGATCCTCACGGCGATGTTCGGTATCAAGGGACCATTTGGAAACCGTGACCGTCGGCTCTTTAGCGTCGGCCGAAATCAGCTCATGCGGACCTTACCGCCCGTTCGGATTTTAGCATCGGGAACACATAAGCGGCCGGTCCCCTCAAGCTTACACTGCGAGGACGACGAACGGTGCCATCCTCGTCGAAATGGCTAGCCAGCGAACAGCATCTTGAAGGCGCTAATCGCCTTTTCGTATCGGTATGTCCGGCTTTCCCCCTCTGTCGCCGCAGCCACCAATTGGCCGTAGCGATTGGCCTTCTCGATCTCGACTTTGGCATCTTGCTCGGCAAATTGGTTAGGAAGACTCGCCACTCGCCCATCTCTCCCAATGCGGGCATAGAGAGCGTCTTGCTTGCGACGGTCTTGCTTGCCCTCGGCGACACCGAGCGCGGTACGCTCATAGTTCGGATCTTCGTCCCAGCACCAATTCTTCCCTTCCCATCGGCCAATCTTCTCGTAGCGAAGAAGCTCAAGGGCGCTGCCAACATCTGCCGGAAAGTTCTCGCCCATCTCGGAATCGGCCGCGATCATCGCTTTGAGTTCATCAATTTCATCCCAGTGCATGATCACGTAATCCATGATCATTCCCACCAGCTGCTTACAAGCGTGATCATTCATTGCTCGGAGTATCGGTGCGCTGAAGGGAATGACCTCATCACGGATCAAGATTAGTATGAACGCTTTTGCGAACTCCTCCTGTGCAATCATCGCAAGGTAAAGCCTCGTTGCGCTGGGTTCCCGAAACTCCAAATCGTACGTTTCCTCGATCAAGCGATGCCCGTTTTCGAGACAGCTTGTGATGCTCGCACACAGAATTTTGTTCGTGGGTCGTCTGAGTATAGGCATGACCGAATTAGAGCATGGCGCTTACGCTAATGATAGCGCGTTCCGCTGTTGTTGAGGAACGTCGAAGACCTGATTTCGAGTGCGGCATCGACATTTGAAACTCGACGCGTTCGGGTGAGTCGTGAGCACCCGGCTACGCGTGAGGGTATCGCCAAAAATACCAGGCAGCGATAATCGCAGCGACTGCCAGGATCGCGCTGAGCCCACCGAAGATCGTGCCCCACCGTGACCACCAGCTCTCGCCTTCACCAGCGATCGGCTGATTGACCCCGTTGCCATAAACTGGACCAAAGAACTGATTGATGTCGCGACCAGCGATCTGCGATGAAGCCGGTGTTGGAATGGCAGAACCCGAAGTCTTCCTCTCGCACGTAAGCAGCATCCAACCGCTCTCGCATGGTATGAGGCTGTCGTGATCGCTCTCGTCCGCATCGGTGAGGATGCGTTTCGTCTGCCAATCAACCTCGAATGTGTCGGCTTTCAATGTGTCCAAGATTCTGGAGAGAGCTGCTTTGTAGGCGTCGCCGTGCAGTCGAATCGCATAGGTTCCGCGGTCGGGCACGACCTTCGCCAATCCTTGTTTCCGTAGGTCCATCGCGATGCTGTTGAACAACCGAGTATCAGCTTCGGTGTGATAGTCGGTGAGGAAGTCCTGCCGCGTCACATAGCGACGCTCGGGACGATGTGCATCAATGAACATACTGACGAGAATACGGTGCTCGGTCAGTTCTAGACTGTTCACGCTGCTCGCCCCCCATTCGGACTCTAGCTTGTGAAGCAACTTAGCATGGGATGCGGAGATGACGAGCGCTCAGGACATACAAGTGAACAGTATCACCCAAAGACCCCGAGCATGGCTTGCAGCCGAACGTCGGTCTACTCGCTCTCACACGCCAAGAGCTGACCGTCCGCAATCGGCCCGCTCGAGCCATTTGCTAGCCATGAAGGTACGACGGCTATCAATGGACTGATCTGAGGTAGCGAATGGCCGCTTTTATCGGCGGGAGCAGCATCCGACCAAAAAAGCCGTCCAGAATGCGGGCGGCATTACGAAACCGCCCTTGGTTGGATGGGCAAGATTGACCCGAGCCTCCTAGCTTGGCAATACCGATGCGGGATGATGGTGTAATGGAAACACGCCCCTCGGGGAGTCTATCCGGGTTCGATTCCCGGTCATCAAAGGGCATTCACTGAGTGCCCTTTGATGACCGGGGATGAATTGAATGCCAGCGACGCCAGAAAATCTCTACAAAGCTCACGTGAAGAATCTGCGTGCGGTTGATACTGCGCTTGAGCGAATGTTGCGTGAGCTGAACGCTTCTCTCTCGCGATGCGACGAGACCACCTCCGACGCATTGCTTAAAACAACAATGCTTCTGCTCGGAGCGTGGGCCGAAGATCGTTTAAGAAAGATGCTGTTCGAGCCCAATGGGTTCACCCCTGCCGAGCGGCAGCAAATAACAAGCGCAGGATCACAAATTGAAATTTGGAAGGCCGCTTTGGAACGAGGGTTCAGGAAGCGATATCAAATTCCGTTGGCCGATCTTTCACAGACACTCCCGCTTACTCCACGAGCCCGTTATGCAGCGCTCCTGAGCGTCATCGAAGATGATCTGAGGCCGATAATCGAGGTGCGAAATAAGCTTGCCCACGGGCAGTGGATAAGGCCGCTTAATTCGGAAAATGATGATTACTCACCGGTCCATACGCAGCAAATTAACGGAGAGAACGCTCATTCGGTGAAATGTAAGCATCGGCTTCTCGAGTATCTTTCGCAGATCATCCATGATTTGGCCGCCGGAGGCCAGGCATTTGAGCGGGACTTCGATGGGCATTATTCTAAATTGGAACACGCTAAGCGCGAAACTACCTCTCGCTCTTACCAAAAATGGCTCGCGGCGATGCGTGCCAAATACCAGCGAGGTCGGGCCCGGCGAACCGGGCAAGCGTGAGGCGACGTACTTGCGTCAGGAGGGCGCTTGGATGCTCATCGGCGCCCTCGTCATCCAAGCAGAACGTCTTAGATGTCGCCGGAGAGCGGCTGCACTGGAGATCGTGAACGAACGACCGCTTTCAGGAAATTCCGTACAACCGTAGAACGACGGCTATGTCGGCGACAGGCGTTTGTGCTGCCACAGCGCGGCGGCGATGGGCGCTGGAAGCAATTCTGTAGCTGCGGCAGCATTCTGGACGCGACGCCATTGCGGACAATGGAAGTATCACTAGGCTGCTCGAGTGATTGATCGAGCGGCCATCGAGAAAGCGACCAATGATCCAGCCTTCGGTGCCGAGGGTTGGCTCACGTTTTATCTCTTGGGAAATCCCGATCGCCACGAAGCAATGGCCCTCGCCTTTGTGGCCCTAGAGGCGATTAACCTTGGTGGAGGTGAAGGGGGATTTGTTTATGCCAAAGTCCCCGTGCCGCTTGATGAGCGCGAAATTGAGACGCGTGTAAAGCAAGTCCAGGCGCTCACAGATGCTTCGGGCGTTGAGATTCTGGTTATCGATTTGGATTCCGCTGCCGCCGCCGAACGGTCGAAATTCTATACACTTTGGCGAACTCCTTCTGAGTGAAGCATTTGATGAAGCATCATCCGGTGACCCTGTTCGTTTTTCTGACTTGTGTCTTGCTCGACAGAGCAGTCGCCTTGACGGCGAAGCCGAGTTCGTTCGAGATTATCTTGTCAGTGGCTCTCATTGCCGTTGCGGTAGCGATTATCGCCCTTGGCAGTCGCGTAGCGTGGTCTGCTTTTCTGCTATTTGGTTCTTTCGCTCTATTGCCAGTGTTCATGCAACTAGCGTCAGGGGCCATCCCTCTCGCCTCTCTGTCAGCGAGCAGCTGGACGCACGTAGGCCTCCAAACCGTAGCAATGGTTGCTCTTCTCACGCCCCACATACTTGGCTGGGTCTGGCTACGGCAGCACACCCCGTCTCACGCCGCTTGAGTATCCGGATCCCTGCAATAACGCTCGCTGCGCCGGCGGCTGAACGGACGGCGGCTTTCAGATGCCGGATCAGATCCCCGTAGCGACCGCTATGTCGGCGGCTGCTGACGGCTTCACCGGTTCGGCCGAGTGTCAGCTTTCCGAACTTCTGTGGCTACAACCCGATAGGCAGAAGACGGTCCAATTGCCGCCTTGTCTGGGCATGAACATAGGGTGGGTTCCGACGGGCCAATTGGGCTCTCCGCCCGATAAAGGCGGTATGATTAAGGCTCCTCGGGGGCTATCTCCGCCAGATGCATGAGAGCGCCGTCCCGGTGAGCCCATTCGATCTTGCCGCCATGCTGGTGGTCGCCTCCGCCTTGCTTGGCTGGTTCAATTATCATTTCGTGCGCTTGCCACATGTAGTCGGCCTAACCGTGATGGGTGCGCTGGCAGCGATCGGGCTGCTGATCGCCAATGCCTTCATCCCGGGTATTACGCTGGATGATACTGTCGCACACCTGCTGGAAGAGATGAATTTCACCACGACATTGCTGGAAGGCATGCTCAGCTTCTTGCTTTTCGCCGGCGCGCTTCACGTCGATCTGGAGCGATTGCGTGCCGGCTGGCTACCGGTGCTGCTGCTCTCAACGGTGGGGGTCATCATCTCCACCTTGCTGGTTGGCGTTGCGATGTGGGGTATCGGCTATCTGCTGGCACTGCCGATTGCGCCTATCTGGTACTTCGTCTTCGGTGCCCTGATCGCGCCCACCGATCCGGTCTCGGTCTTGGGTGTGCTCAAGGAGGAGAAGGTCGAGCAAGGCCTACAGGCCACTGTGGCGGGCGAGAGTCTGTTCAACGACGGGGTCGGCATCGTCGTCTTTACGATCCTGCTCGGTGCGGCAGTCACGGGGCAGGATTTCTCGCTGGCAGAGGGCGTGCGGCTGTTCGCGCTTGAGGCAGGCGGCGGCATGCTGGTGGGTTTGCTGTTCGGCTTTCTCGGCTTCCACGCAATGCGCTCCATGGACGAATATGCTCTGGAAGTGACGATAACGCTGGCGGTGGTGATGGGCGGTTACGCGCTTTGTACGGCGCTCCACATCTCCGGTCCGCTGGCAATGGCGGTGGCCGGGCTGCTGATCGGCAATCACGGCGTAACTTACGCGATGAGCGACGTGACCCGCGACTATGTGGTGAAGTTCTGGGAAGTCGTCGACGAATTGCTGAACTCGGTGCTGTTTCTGCTGATCGGGCTCGAGATGATCGCGCTTGTGCCCGGCGTGCCGCATGCATTGCTGGGGGTTGCGGCAATTCCGGTTACGCTTGCGGCGCGCGCTGCGGCACTGAAGCTGTTGGGCGGATTACTGCCGGCCTCCCGCAAGCACGGGCCGGCGGCCTTCGGCATCCTGTGGTGGGGAGGGCTGCGCGGCGGAATCTCGATCGCACTCGCCCTCTCGTTACCCGAGGGGCTGACCCGGGACCTGCTGCTCGCCGCCACCTTCGCTGCCGTCCTGTTCAGTGTTCTGGTCCAACGGGCGACGCTAGGGAGTGTAAT
>JAPSJS010000097.1 GCA_031178065.1 Altererythrobacter sp. | reverse complement strand
GTCGGGGCCGCGGCCGACGAGAAACTCGTCCTGCTGCTGCACGACGAGGTTGCCAGTCGCCGCGTTGAGGAACAACTGCTGACCGGCCCGCCCCAGCACGGATGAGCCCAACATGCCCGCGCCGCCAAGCTGTGCGGCCGAACCGCGCTCAAAGCCCGAACCGAGGCCGGTGAAGATCGCAACCATCCGAGACTACCCCCAATGACTCCGGCTCTGGCGCTCCGGATCAAAAGGAAATCGGGCGGATTTCGAATCTGTTTAGGAAAAAATCTGTCGGGAGGCTTGTGGCCGTGCGTGCGACGAGACTTCTCTCATGGAGGGGGGCGGGGCGGCGCGGTAGTGATCGTCCAGCATGGTCGATCGCGCCAGTTCTTCACCCGTTCGGGAGGGCCGTCATGGGCTGGCGCGCTGACTGGTACGCTGCCTCGACCAGCGCCATCGTCCTCCACGCATCCTCGTAATGGGTGGCGAGTGTATCGTCCTCGCCCGCGGCATAGCGCTGGAGATTGGCCATCGGGCCGACAAACGCATCGGGAAACCACTTGCCCTGGAGCGGCACCTGCTCCCACGGGCCGCCGTGCGGCGCGAGCCAGAGCTCGTCGGGTTCGCCCACGGGATAGTCGAGCAGCAGGCCGAGCTTGATCATCGCCGCGCCTTCCGTGCCCTCGACGCGGAACGACGCGTCCTGAAAGCGGCGGCCGAAATCATGGTGGTGGTTGATCGAGAGCGTGACGCGCAGGCGATCGCCATAGTCCAGGATCGCGCTGGTGCGGGTATCGGCGAGCTTGCTCGACGGATGGCCGTAGCTGCGCGCGAACACGCCCGCCGGATCGCCGGCCAGCGCGCGGATCATGTCGAGATAGTGGATCGAGTGCGAGACGATCTCGACACGCGGATTGGGGATGAGGTGCGGGAAGAGATGCCAGGGCGTGACGAGATTGAGGTGCACCTCGATCTCAACCAACTCGCCGAGCCTGCCCTGGCGGATCGCGTCGGCAAGGGCGAGCATCATCGCCGAGTAGCGAAGCTGGAAATTGACCGATGCGGTGAGGTTGCGTGTGCGGCAGATCTGGCGGATCGCGGTCGCGGCGTCGAGGTCGAGGCCCATCGGCTTCTGGAGCAGCACCGCCGCGCCCGCGGGCAGCGCGCCGAGGATCGCGGCATGGGCGACGGGTGGGGCGGCGACGTCGAAGACGGCGTCGGCCTCTGCGGCTTCTTCGAGGCTGGAGAAGGCCTTCGGCACGCCCCATTCGGTGGCGAGCGCAGCGGCGCGGTCCCGGTCGGTGTCGTAGAGCCCGGCGACGCTGAAGCCCGCCTTGCGGTAGGCGGGGAGATGCGCGTCCTTCACGATCCCGCCCGTGCCGATGATGACGATCGGCCGGGGCACGGAAGGCATCGGCCAGGCTTGCCGGAGCGTCATGCCAGCGCCTCGGCGCGCGCCTGCGCCTGGGCGAGCAGCTCGGCGGTGGGGCGATCGGTGGTGGTCGCGGCGGTCATCAGATCGTCGACGATGTGCGAGACCGCGGCGAGCCGGGGCGTCATCGGCATCTCGCGCGCGTGCGCGTGCAGCCAGTCGAGCCGGTGGTAATAGGGGATCCGCGCGTTGACCTCCGCATCCGCCCAGGTCGAGCGGCGCACGCCGATCGCGCCTTCGGTGGTGGTGAGCTTGTCCATTGGCGCAGTCGCGCAATGGCGCAGGAATTCCCAGGCAAGCGCCTTGTTTGCCGAGCCGGAGCCGATTGCGAGCACCCAGAAGACGTTGAGCGAAACACTGCCTCCGCCGGGTCCGGCAGGCAGCGGAGCGACATCGACCTTGCCCTTCACGCGGCTATCAGCGGCGGTGTCGGCATAGGCGGCGAAGCCGAACCAGTTGGCCATCAGCGCGACCTTGCCCTCGGCGAAGAGCAGGCCGGACTTGACGCTGTCGAGTTCGCGCGCGTTGGGAGCAATGGCGCCCTCGTCGCAGGCAAGGGCGCGGAGGAAATCGAGCGCGGCGTGGGCCTCGGGACTCGTGAAGGCAGGTCGGCCGTTCGCGAACGGCTCGCCGCCGCGCGACCAGATATGGATGCAGAAATCGTAGAAGCTGTTGTGACCGTCCGGAAACAGCGCAAGGACGGTGCCGTATTGGCCGCGCTCGGGCGCATGGAGCGCGCGGGCGGCGGTGTGGAATTCGTCCCAGGTCGTCGGCACGGCGATACCGGCGGCTTCCAGCAGGTCGCGGCGGTAGATCAGGCATTCGGGGCCGTCATGATAGGGCATGCCCCAGAAGCCGCCGGCGAAGCGCTGCATCGTGGTGAGAGAAGGGCTCCAGGCTTCCGGGAAATCGGCGACCGGTGCGGCCACCATGTGTGGTTCGAGATTCTCGATCAGACCCGCCGCCTGCGCCTGGGCCAGCCAGTCGGTGTTGAGGAAGGCGATGTCCCACTCGCCGGTGGCGAGGCCGCGGTTGCCGATCGCCGCTTCGTGGAGCGGATTGAGGTCCATCGGCACCGCTTCGAGCACCGCATCGGCGCCGGTCGTACGGACGAAATCGTCGAACTGCTTCTCGATCGCGCTTTCGAATGGACCGAAGGCGCGGACGGCGATGCGGAGCGTCGCGGTCATGCCGTGACCTCCGCCGGGGCGGTGTCGACCTTCGCGGTACGCGCGCGGCGGCGGCCCGCGCCGACAGTGTAGATCGCCGCGGCGGCGACCACCACGATACCCTCGATCAGCCCTTGATAATTGGCACCGAGGTTGAGGATGTTGAAGCCGTTGGTGAGGGTGAACAGCAGCAGTGCGCCGGCCACGGTCTTGACCACGCTGCCCGCGCCGCCGAACAGCGAGGTGCCGCCGAGGATCGCGGCGGCGATCACGGTCAGCTCGGCGCCCTGCAGCGCGGTCGGGTTGATCGCACCCAGGCGGCAGCCGAACAGGATGCCGGCAAAGCCAGCCGCCACGCTCGACAGCACGAACGCGCCGAGGCGATAGGCATGGACGTTGATGCCCGAGAGGCGTGCCGCCTCGGCATTGCCGCCCACCGCATAGAGGCGGCGGCCGATGACGGTGAAGCGGAGGACGAACCAGACGAGCGCCGTGAACAGCGCGAGATAGACCACCGGCGCCGCGACGTTGAATGCGGAACCCGCGAGCAACGCAAGGCCGGCGACGACGGCGCCGCCAGCGATCGCCAGCGGCCGGCGTTTGACCAGTCCGAGCGCCACCAGCGCCCCGGCGACTGCGAGCAGCGGCCAGAACAGCGGCACGCGGGTGCTCTCGAAGGCGAGCATCTGCTGGAGCACGTGCGGGTTCTCGACCATCAGCGAACGGCCGTCGGTGAGGATCAGCACCAGGCCCCGCACCGCAGTTAGGGTGCCGAGGGTGACGATGAAGGCATTGATCCCGACGAACTGGACGATCGCGCCGTTGATCAGCCCGATCGCGGCAGCGGTGCACAGCGCGGCAATGGCGGCGGGGCCGAAGCCGATCTGTCCGCTGAGGCCGATCAGCACCGCGGCGGCGAGCGCCGCGACCGACGCGACCGACAGGTCGAATGCGCCGGTGATCAGCATGACCGTCATCGCCACGCCTATGATCCCGACGAGCGAGGCCTGATAGGCGATGTTGCCAAGATTCTGGCCCGAGAGATAGGGCGGCAGCCCGCGCGACGCGGCGAGCGCGGCGAGCACGAACATCAACAGCAGCAGCGCGTAATAGACGCCTGCCTCGCGCAACCCGAAGATACGGCGCCAGTCGGTCATGCTTGAGCTCCATGGGGCGCGCGGCCGCCCCCGGCCATGAGGATCAGATCGGCCTCGTCGCTGGCGCGCGGATCGGCTTCGCCGACGATGCGGCCGTCGCGCAGGACGAGGATGCGGTCGCACACCGCGAGCAGCTCCTCGAACTCCGAGGAGACGAGGATCACCGGCAGCCCGGCGTCGGCGGACTCGCGGACGAGGCGCAGGATGTCGGTGCGCGCGCCGATGTCGATGCCCGCGGTCGGCTCGTC
>JAPSJS010000013.1 GCA_031178065.1 Altererythrobacter sp. | reverse complement strand
GTTCGACCTACGACGGGGCGAACCCGTGCCGAGATGCGCTGCGAGCCGCCGGTGCGCCTCGCCCAGCGAGTGGTAGGGCATGCTTGGCAGCAGGTGGTGCAGCGCATGGTAGCGCAGGCCCACCGGCGCCCAGATCTCCGCGATCCGCCCGGGCGGGGGCACGTTCACCGAGTCGAGGAACTGCGCGGTCACCGTCATCGGTTCGCCGTCGTTCTCCCACAAGTGCGCCACCAGCGTGCGCAGCTGGTTGAGCACTGCCGCCGCCGAGAACACGGTGAGCGCTATCAGCAGCGGCTGCCAGCCGATCAGGAACGTGCTGCCGAGCAGGGCCAGAGCCCAGACGCTGCCGCCCAGCTCCTGCCAGAACACGCGCGGGCGAAGCTCGCCCTCGGGCGGGCGGCGGCGGAACTGCGGATTGATCGAAAGCGAGGAGAACCGCTGCCACACGATCGTGCGGATGGGCGGGATCACCGCGCCCAGCGGCACCAGCACCGCGAAACGGAACAGGAGCGCGAAGGGCAGGAGCAGCGCGATGAGCACGAACAGCGGCAGCGACCAGGGCTTCATCAGCGCCAGCGGCAGGTACTCGGGGTCATCCGCCGTGCCGTAGCGCGTGCGCGCGTGGTGCAGCGTGTGCACGCCTTCGTACATGAACGAGGGCGTGAGCATCGGAATGCCGACAAGCAGGTTCCACGCCAGCCTGAAGCCCGGCAGCGCGTCGCGGTGGATGTGCGACAGCTCGTGGATGAACAGCAGCGCGCGGTAGAGCGAGAGCGCGGCGACGACGCCCAGGATCACGGCCAGCGGCACGCTGCCGACCAGGATCGCCCCGGCCAGCGCGGCATAGCCGAGCCCTGCCGAGAGCAGCATGTCGGTCCAGTAGATCGCCGGCCTGGCGACGATCAGATCCTTGGTCAGGTCGCGGGCGGCGCGCAGCATGGCCTTGTCGTCCGCGATCGCCTGCTTCGGCGGCACCGTCGTTGCCGCGCGCGCGAGGGCAATGGAATCTATGCTCTGATGCATGTTCATGGCCATATTTCCCGGAAACCGCGCCCTACAGCAAAAAACCGCCTTGCGGAACAATCACGTCCGGTGGCGGAGCCATTGGCGCTGTCGCTTGACAATCTGCAACAAGCAAACACAGGGCTAACCCAAGCTGAACAGGATACCCCGTGACCGACGCCGAAATAGTGATCGAACCCGTCCACGGCAAGACGGGGCGCGCGGCCTTCGTCGACGTGGGCCGCCGATTCGCGGACGAGACGCCGAATTCGGTGCCGCAATTGCGCTCCGAGCAGCTCGAGCTGCTCGATCCCGAGCGCAATCCGCTGTTCGAGCATGCCGAGGTCCAGCTCTTCATCGCCCGGCGTGACGGCAAGCCCGTCGGCCGGATCGCAGCCTGTGTCGACCGGATAATGCTGGAGATGCGGCCGGAGCAGGGGTTCGGCGCCGGCACCGGCATCTTCGGGTACTTCGACGCGGAGGACCAAACCGCGGCGCTGGCGCTTCTGGCGGCCGCCGAAGGCTGGCTGCGCGCGCGGGGCATGACCCGCGTGCTCGGCCCGATCTCGCTGTCCATGTGGGAAGAGCCCGGGCTGCTCGTCGCCGGCCACGACCAGGCGCCGACGGTGCTGATGGGCCATCATCCCGCGCGCTACCAGGGCTATATCGAGAACGCGGGGTACGAAGTCGCCAAGCGGCTGTTCACTTACGAGCTCGACGTCAGCGAGGATTTCCCGCCGCTGATCCGGCGCATCGTCCAGTCGGGCAAGCGCAATCCGCGCATCCGCATCCGCCCGGTCGACCACGCGAACTACACGCAGGACGTGCGCACGGTGCTGCACATCCTCAACGACGCGTGGTCGAACAACTGGGGCTTCGTGCCCTTCACCGAGCGCGAGATCGAATACGGCGCGAAGAAGCTGAAGCCGCTGGTGCGCGAGGAACTGACCCGCATCGCCGAGCTGGACGGCAAGCCGGTCGCCTTCATGCTCGCACTGCCCGACGTGAACGAGCCGCTGGCGCGGATCGGGGGAAAGCTGTTCCCCTTCGGCTGGATCACCATGCTGCGCTGGCTGCGCAAGCCGCGGGCGCGGACCGCGCGCGTCCCGCTGATGGGCGTGCTGAAAGAGTATCACAGCTCGCGGCTGGCCAGCCAGCTCGCCTTCATGATGATCAGCGACATCCGCGAGGACACAACCCGTGCGAACGGGACGACCCGGGGCGAGATCGGCTGGATCCTGGAAGACAACCAGGGAATGATCGCGATCGCCGACGCTATCGAAAGCGAGATCAACCGCGAATACGCGATCTACCGCAAGACGCTGTAATCCGCGGCCGAACCACGCCGATGGCAGGCCAATGTGGGAACCCCGCCATCGCCCCTGCCGTTGAACAGCCAGCGCACGGCAACGGGCCGGGCCCAACGGACTATGCCAACATCATGGAGACGACGCACAAGCTCGGACGCATTCTGATCGTCGAGGACGATGCGATGGTCGCGCTGGGCATGGAAGGCGCGCTGATCGACGCCGGCGCGGCGGAAGTCGAGATCTGCCATACCACCGATGCCGCGCTGGCGGCGCTGCGCCGCGCCCGGCCGGACGTGATCGTGCTAGACGTCCATTTGGCCGATCGCGACGATGGGTGGGCGGTCGCCGAACTGGTCGACGGCATCGGACCCAAGCCGCCGGGGATCGTCTTCTCCACCGGCGCCCCCGAAAGGATCCCCCCCGACATCGCCGCGCTGGGCCCTGTACTGGTGAAACCGTACGAACCGGCGGCGCTCGTCCGTGCTGTCCGCGAGCAGCATCCGCGTGGCCTGCTCTCCCGCTTCCGCCTTATCGCACGCTGACGCCGCGTCGACCCGTGGCCGATCGGACAGGCATCCCGCACGTGCGGAGAGCAAGAAAAAAGGCCTCCGCTCGAAATTCGAACGGAGGCCCTTCGGGATCGTATCACCAGCCGCTTGGACGGGAGGGGGGTCTCGGCGGTGACACTGGGATAATGTTCGTCCTGAAATCCGGTTCCCCGCCCTCAGAAAAAATTTCGAAAATTTTCACGACGGCTTCGGATCAAGCGTAATGGTTGCACAACAAGCGCTTATCGTCCACCAGACGGGCTCATTGGAACCATGCCTGCGCGCGTGCGTTCTAGCGACGCCTATCTAGGGAAGGGAATTCATGCCGCTTGGAGAGCAAGTCGCCAACAATCTGCCTTACCTGCGCCGTTATGCCCGCGCGCTGACGGGGTCGCAATCGACCGGAGACGCGTTCGTGCGCCAGACGCTCGAAGCCGCGCTCGCCGACGACGATCTCAAAGCGTCGCTCGCCGACGGACGGGTGCCATTGTACCGCGCGTTCAACAAGATCTGGGCCAGCGCCCACATGGAAGTCGCGGGTGCGGGAATGGGTGCGAGCGATCACGAAGCCGCCGCGCACGACCGCCTCAGCACGATCACGCCGCTCAACCGGCAGGCGCTGCTGCTGACGACGCTGGAGGATTTCAGCATCGATCAAGCGGCCGAGATCATGAATCTCGACAGCGACTCGGTGCAGAAGCTGGTCCAGGAAGCGGTCGAGGAGATCGACCGTGAATCGGCCACGAGCGTCCTGATCATCGAGGACGAGCCGCTCATCTCGATGCAACTGGAAGACCTCGTCACCTCGCTCGGCCACGAGATCTGCGGGACCGCCGCGACGCGTACGCAGGCGCAGGAAGTGGTTGCCCAGCGCACGCCCGGGCTCGTGCTCGCGGATATCCAGCTTGCGGACGGTTCGTCGGGGCTCGATGCGGTCGACGACATCCTCGCGATCGACAGCGTGCCGGTGATCTTCATCACCGCCTACCCCGAACGGCTGCTGACGGGCGACCGCCCCGAGCCGACCTATCTGGTCACCAAGCCGTTCAAGGAAGCCACGGTCCGCACGGCAATCAGCCAGGCGCTGTTCTTCAACTCGAGCCGCCCGATCGCCTGATCGGGCCGGTTGCGGGCGGCCGGCTAGCCAGCCGCCCCGCAATCTCGGGATATTTCCCGGTCTCCGTCGTCCCGGCATAAGCCGGGATCGCGTGCAGTATCGTCCCACCCGGCGGAGAGCGATCCCATTTTCGCTGGGATGCGATGGTGGACTGGCGCGGACTGCCAGCAGCCCGCTTGGCCTCAGCCTTCCATCACGGTCCGCCGCCGCGCTGCGCGGATGGCGAATTCGCTCGGCCGGCGCACGGGAATGCGCAGGGTGCAGCGCACCCCTTCCGGCGGGAAGTCGAGCTCGACCTTCTCGTTGAGCTCGTGCGCGACGATCTTCTCGATCAGATCCAGGCCGAAGCCGCGCCCCTGTGGCCGGCCCGTCAGCCGCGGACCGCCGGTCTCGACCCACTCCATCCGCACGATATCCTTGCCTTCCAGCTCCCAGGTGACCGAAACGCGCCCCTCGGGCTCGCTCAGGGCGCCGAATTTCGAGGCATTGGTCGCGAGCTCGTGGATCGCAAGACCCAGCGTCAACGCATCGTTCGGCGCTAGCTCGACTTCGGGCCCGGCGATGACGAAGTCCTGGCCGCTGTCGCTGACGTGCGGCGCCAGCTCGGCCGCTACGACGGCGCGGACCGGAGTGGTGCCCCATTCGGACTGCGTGAGCAGATCGTGCGTCGCCGAGATCGCCCGAATGCGGCCGTCGAGCCCGTCGGCAAACTCGTCGAGCGTTTCCGAGCGCCGGCGGGTGAGCGCAACGATCGACAGCACGTTGGCGAGCGTATTCTTGACCCGGTGGTTGAGTTCGCGGGTGAGCGAATTGCGGATCGAATCCTGCTCCTCCAGCCATTCGAGCTTGAGTTGATCCTCGCGCGCCTGCTGGGTCACCAGCCGCGCCACTACCAGCAGCAGGCTCGCCACCAGCAGCCCGAACAGCAGGGTCAGCATCGACAGGGTGGAGAGCGAATAGGAGCCGGCCGATTCCACCTCGACCACCATCGGACGGTCGGCGATCGTGATCTGCTTCTGCGCAATAATGCCGGAGCCGGTGACGGGCTCGATCTGCGCGAGCAGCCGGTCGGGCGTTGCCTCGCCATCGTAGAGCCGCACGCCGCGCTCGCCCGCGTCGGCCAGCTCCAGCGCGGCGGTAAGGAAATCCTCGGCATCGAACGGGCTGAAAACGAAGCCGCGCAGCCGGCGGCCGACGCCCTGGCCGTCCTGAAACACCGGCATGTAGATGACGAAGCCCGGCGCATCCACGCCGCCGCGCGGTAGGACGAGCTTGCCGCTCGCCGTCGGCTGGCCCGACTTCTCCGCCTCCTCCATCGCTGCCCTGCGGACCGGCTCCGAATACATGTCGTAGCCGAGCATGCGGTGATTGCGCTCGGTCAGCGGGCGCAGGAACGTGACCGGTACGACGCGCCCAGTCACGCTCGTCGGCGTTGGGCGGATCCTCACCGGGCGGCTCACGCCTTCGTCGGCGCCGAGGCGGAACTGGTCGAGTTCGAACGGGCGGAGACTCTGCGCCCAGCCGATCCCCTCCGCGCCGCGATAGTCGAAGTCGAGCTGCAGCTCGGAAACGAATCGGTCGAACAGGTTCTCGTCCACCCGGTCGACTGCGGCGAACATGGCCGATCCCGCGCGCAGGTAAGCTGCACTCGCATTGCCCCGCCGCTCGAGCGCCGAAGCCACTGCCCGCGCTCGCTCGTTGAGCGTGGCGGCTTCGCGCTCCGCCTCCCCACGCTCGATCGCGAAGACGCTGAGCGCCGTGATCGCCGCGATGAGGAGAAATATTCCGACCGGAGCTGCGCGAGGATATTCAACCAACCATCGGCGCCTTCTGGTTCTTCGAGGCCCTTGAATCCGCATCAACCCGCGCCGTTACCCCCGATCCGATGTATCTCTATCATGATCGCGTAGACCCCCATTGCCTTGCGGGAACCAAGAAAAGCCGCCTTCGTTCCCCAGACATCGAAACTGGAAAATTTCGGCAACGCGAACTACGGTTAGGTGCGTTGTATGACTTTCATTAAAGGATTTGTGAACCTGCATGCACACTGACAGGGATCGAGGCACGGGGGCGGCCCGGGGGGGCGACGCAAAATCGAAAAGCGGCGAGAATCCGGGGTGGGCCCAAGGCCTGCGCCAGCTTTACGATTCGGTTGTCGACGAACCCCTTCCGGATAGTTTCAAGGATCTTTTGGCCAAGCTGGACGACAAATCCTGATGGCAAGACACGAGCGGACGGCCTCGCAGAAGGCCGACTTCAAACGTGAGCTGACCGAGGTCGTACCGCATTTGCGGGCGTTCGCCCGGGGCTTGTGCGGCCGTCCCGACATGGCCGATGATCTCGTGCAGGAAACGCTGCTGAAGGCATGGGCGGCGCAGGAGCGGTTCGAACCCGGCACCAGCATGCGTGCTTGGACCTTCGTGATTCTGCGCAATGCCTATCTCACGGACATGCGGCGCAACCGCTTCCGCGGCGAATACGACGAGAACGTCGCTGAGCGGCTGCTGACCCAGCCAGCCGGACAGGAGGAGCCGATCCACCTGTCCGATATGCACCGCGCGCTGCTGACCCTGCCGCCCGAGCGGCGCGAAGCGCTGCTGCTCGTCGGCGCGGGCGGGTTCTCCTACGAAGAGGCCGCCACGATCTGCGGCTGTGCGGTCGGCACGATCAAGAGCCGCGTGGGCCGAGCGCGCGCTGCGCTCAACACCATGCTCGAGGATGGCTCGATCCCGCAACGCGCGATCGGCGACGAAGTGGCCCATCGCGCGATCCTCGAGGAGCTCGATGAGGTGGCCGCCGGCCGCGGCGAGACCTCGCCGACGCGGTGAGCGCTTGATTGCGCAGCCCCGCAGCGGCAAAGCTCCGCAGCAGCCAATGACGGGATCCGACAGCCGCATGACCGACGTGCCACCTGACACTCGCGCCGGGAGCGACATGCAGCCCGTGCGACGGTTGCGGCGCACGGCGTTTGCCGAGCAGGAACTGCGGCTGATCTCCACGCTCGTGCTGCTGATCGGCCTCGGCCTGTTCCTGGCCCTGCCCTTCGTTCTCTCGATCGGTTCGGTCGTGTTCCTGCCGCTCGTGACGGCGCTGGTGCTGACGATCATCCTCGCGCCGCTGGCTGACAAGCTCGCGGGTTGGGGCCTGCCCAACGTACTCGCGTCGCTGATCGCGCTGGCGGCGTTCTTCGGCGTTCTGCTGCTCGCCCTCGCGCTGATCCTGCAGCCGGCGATCACGCTGTTCGATTCGCTGCCGCGCATGGCCGATCAGGTTGGCGCGCGCTTTGCGGAACTGCGCGATCAGTTCGCCTGGATCGCGCTGGCGAACGAGCGGCTGGCCGGGCTCATGGGCCGCTCGGGCCGCGAAGTCGTCCTCGCCAGTCCTTCGGTCATCGAGCAGCTCGCCTTCGCCACGCCGAGCGTCGTGCTGGAAGTGCTGCTGACCTTCCTGATGACTTTCTTCATGATCGAGGCGCGGGTCCGGCTACGCCGCCACCTGCTGTTCGACCGGGCGAGCTTCGGCACCAGCATCAAGGCCGCGCGCGTGATGCGCGAGGTTCAGGACAGGGTCGCCGCCTACATCCTCACGGTCGCCTGGATCAACGCCGGCGTCGGCGTGATCGTCGCCCTCGGCGCCTGGGCGCTGGGCGTGGAGGCGCCGGTCATGTGGGGCGGCCTCGCCGCGATCCTCAACTTCTTGCCCTACATCGGGCCGCTGGCGATGACTGCGCTGCTCGCGCTGTTCGGGATCGGTACAGCGGAGACGGTGCTGTTGGGGATCGTGCCCGCGGCGGCCTACCTGGGCCTGCACACGGTCGAATCGAACATCGTCACCCCGTCGATACTCGGCGCGCGGTTCACGATGAACCCGGTGCTGATCCTGATCGCGCTCAGCTATTTCTCATGGGTCTGGGGCGTGTTCGGCGCGCTGCTATCCGTACCGATCCTGCTGATGCTGACCGCCTTCTTCGACCATGTCGGACGACCCAACCTGGTTGGATTCATCTTCGGTGAGCCGCTGTTCGCTGCCAATCTCATGGAAATGGGGCACGAGGAAGAGCCGGCATAGAAAAGGCCCGCCCCGCATGATGCGGGACGGGCCTCTCACTTCCTTGGCGGCGGATCAGGCCGGATACTTCCAGGTCTCGCCGCGCGCGAGGTTCTCCGAAGCGAAGCCCCAGTTGAGCTTCTCGTTGATCACCTTGTCGAGGTAATCCGGGCGCCGGTTCTGATGATCGAGGTAGTAGGCGTGCTCCCACACATCGACCGTCAGCAGCGGATTGAAGTCGAGGTCGGCCAGCGTGTCCCCGTCGTGAGTCTCCTCGATCGAGAGCTGGCCGCCCTTTTCCGCCAGCCAGACCCAGCCGCTCGCAAAGTGGCCCGCGCCGCGCTCTGCCAGCTTGGTCTTGAGATCGTCGAGCGAACCGAACGCCGCGTCGATCATCTGCGCCAGCTCGGCCGAAGGTTCGCCCCCGTCGGGCGCCATTGAGTGCCAGTAGAACCCGTGGTTCCAGCTCTGCGCGGCGTTGTTGAACAGGCCCTGGTTGCTGCCGCGTGCCGAGGCGACGACCGTTTCGAGCGGCTGCCCTTCGAGGTCGGTGCCGGCGATCGCGGCGTTGGTCTTATCGAGATAGGCCTGGTGATGCTTGCCGTGATGATACGACAGCGTCTCGGCCGATACCGCAGGCGCGAGGCCGTCGCTGGGATAAGGCAGATCGATCAGTCTGAATGCCATGGTTGGCTCCTCTAAGGTTCAGTGGTGAAGGGTTCCCGGCTCGCCCGACCAACGCGCGGGCGGCGGATGCGTTGCATGTTTCAGTCCGACTCCTCGTCCGTGTGATCGGTCGCGGCCGTCACTGCCACATCCATCGTGACGTTGGCGAGGGTGCGCATGAGATCGGGCAGCATCTCGACTGCCACCAGCAGCGCGAGCGGCTCCACCGGAACGCCCATCGCCAGCGCGATGGGGCCGATCGAGACGACGAAGCTGATCGACCCGGGCAGGCTGACCGACCCGACGCTGATCACCAGCGCCACCGCAATGCCGGCCGCGAGGATCGCGGGCGTCAGCTCGACGCCGGCCAGAGTGGCGACATAAATGGCCACGCCCATGTTCATGGCAGGGCTCGTGGCGCGAAAGATCGCGACCGCCAGCGGCAGCACGAAATCGGCGGTGCTCTCACGCAGCGACAGCCGCCGCGCGCTGGCAAGCATGGCAGGCAGGCTCGCCAGCGAGCTCTGAGTCGAGACCGCAACGGCCTGCGCGGGGATCATCGCCTTGGCGAAGCGCAGTGGGCCGATCCCGCCCGCGATCCACGCGAGGACATATCCGGCGATCAGGATCACCCCGCCCATCGCGGAAACGACCAGGATGTAGTGCACCAGCGTGGTGAAGGCGCCTCCGCCCGCCCGCGCCGCGACGCCGAGGGCGAGCGCGAAGACGCCCGCCGGCGCGATCCACAGCACCCAGCCGATGATCGTCAGCATCGCATTGGCAAGGGCCTGGAACACGCCGAGCAGCGTGGCCCGCTGCGTTTCTGGCAAGCGCGCGACAGCAACCGCGAACAGCGCGAAGAAGATCGTGAGCGGCAGCATCGTCGTTTCCGCCGCTGCGGCGATCACGTTAGGCGCGATCAGCGAAGTGACGAACTCGCTGACGCCGGGCACTTCCTGCGGCGCGATGCCGCCGGTCTCCAGCAGCGTGTCGGCGGCCGCGGGAATCGGAAAGACGCTCAGCAGCAGCGGCATGAAGACGGCCGCGACCAGGCCCGAGAAGACGAGCACCGCGAAGACCCAACCGAGCATTCGCCGCGCGGCCGCGCCGGCGCGTGCTGCGCGGACCATCTGCGCGATGCCGATCACCAGCAGCGCGGCGACGAGCGGGATGATCGTCATCTGCAGTGCGCGCAGCCACAGGGTGCCGGCAGGCTCGGTTATCGCGAGCACCGGGGCGAGCGCATCGGTACCGGCGAGGACCAGCCCCGCCAGCAGACCGGCAACCAGCCCGCCGAAGGTCCACCAGACCGGCAGGCGGATCGCCAGGAGTTCGTTCGATTCTGCCTTTTCGACGGCCATCCGATTGCGGGTCCCTTCCATTCGTCGCCTAACCGCGCCAGAACTGCGTGGCAAATCGCATCGGGATAGATTTCGAACATGACACGCAAGTTTTTCGGCACCGACGGCATCCGCGGCCGCACCAACGATGGCGTCATGACCGCCGCCACCGCGATGCGTGTGGGCCAAGCCGCGGGCCGACACTTCCTGCGCGGCGACCATCGCCACCGCGTGGTGATCGGCAAGGATACGCGGCTTTCGGGCTACATGATGGAAAGCGCGCTGGTCGCGGGCTTCACCAGCGTGGGCATGGACGTGGTGACGACCGGGCCCTTGCCCACGCCCGCGATCGCACTGCTCACGCGCGAAATGCGGGCGGATCTGGGCGTGATGATTTCGGCCAGCCACAACAAGTTCGAGGACAACGGGATCAAGCTGTTCGGCCCCGACGGCTTCAAGCTGTCCGACGAGGACGAAATGGCGATAGAGGCGCTGCTCGAATGCGAACCGCCGCTCGCCGCCGCCGCGATGATCGGCCGCGCCCGGCGGATCGAGGACGCCCGCGGACGCTATATCCACGCAGTCAAGCAATCGGTGTCGAACGAGACCCGTTTCGACGGGCTCAAGGTCGTGGTCGACTGCGCGAACGGCGCCGCCTACCAGGTGGCGCCCTCCGCAATCTGGGAGCTGGGCGCGGAAGTGATCACGCTCGGTGACGCGCCCAACGGCACCAACATCAACGACGGCGTCGGTTCGACCTCGCTCGACGCGATCTGCGAAGCGGTCGTGCGCGAAGGCGCCGACGTCGGCATCGCGCTGGATGGCGACGCGGACCGCCTGATCGTCGTCGACGAGAAAGGCCGCACGGTCGACGGCGACCAGATCATGGCGCTGATAGCCACGCGTATGGCCGAGAAAGGCGCTCTGCGCGGCGGCGGAGTCGTCGCGACGGTCATGTCGAATCTCGGGCTCGAGCGCTATCTCGCGGGCAAGGGCCTGTCGCTCGAGCGGACCAAGGTCGGCGACCGCCACGTGCTCGCGCGGATGCAGTCCGGCGGATTCAACGTCGGCGGCGAGCAGTCGGGGCACATGATCCTGCTTGATCATGCGACCACCGGCGACGGCACGCTCGCTGCGCTGAGGGTACTCGCCGGGCTCGTGCGCTCCGGCAAGCGGGCGAGCGAGTTGCTGCACTTGTTCGATCCCGTGCCGCAACTGCTCAAGAACGTGCGCTACAACGGCGGGGCACCACTCGAGGCGGAGCGCGTGAAGGCCTGCATCGCCGCGGCGGAGGCGGAGCTTTCCGGCAAGGGACGCCTCGTGATCCGAGCTTCGGGCACCGAGCCGCTGATCCGCGTCATGGCCGAAGGCGACGACGGGCAGCAGGTCGAACAGGTGGTCGACCGGATCTGCGCCGCGGTGCAGGAAGCCGCCTGATGCTCGAGATGCGTCCCGATTGCGAACGCTGCGGCGCGGACCTGCCGGCCGAAGTGCCGGGGGCGTTCATCTGCAGCTTCGAGTGCACCTTCTGCGCCCCTTGCGCCGAGGCGCTCGACGACGTCTGCCCGAACTGCGGCGGCGAGCTGATGGACCGCCCGATCCGCGCGAAGGCGCTGCACGACAAGTATCCGCCCGGCACGGAGCGCAGATTCAAGGGCTGATCGCCGTCCGCACCGGCAGGCGAGACGCATCTCGACTTCGCCCCGTACCGGGGGCAAGGCGTCGCGCATGACCACACCTCCCCGCATTCTCGCCATCGCCGGGTCCGACAGCTCGGGCGGCGCCGGCATCCAGGCCGACATCAAGACGATCACCATGCTCGGCGGCTATGCCATGACCGCGATCACCGCGATCACCGCGCAGAACACGACCGGCGTGCAGGGCGTCGAACTGCTCCCCGTCACCTTCGTCGAGAAGCAGATCGAAAGCTGCCTGTCCGACATCGGCGCAGACTCGATCAAGATCGGCATGCTCGGCTCGCCCGAGACTGCCCATGCCGTCGCCGAGCGGCTCGCCGGGTTCGACGGGCACGTGGTGTTCGACCCGGTGATGGTCTCGACCAGCGGCGCTGTGCTCGCAAGCGAGGAGACCATCGCCGCCTTCGCCGCGCTCATGAAGTGCGCGACCTTGGCAACCCCGAACCTGCCCGAACTCGCTGCTCTCACGGGCATGCCGTGCGACACGCCGGACGAGATCGCGGCTGCGGCGCACAGCCTTGCGGCGGAACACGGCTGCGCAGTGCTCGCCAAGGGCGGCCATGCAGTCGGCGAGCGGGTGGTCGACCGCCTCGTCTATACCAGCGGAGATTTCGCCTCGTTCGACGATGCGCGCATCGACACGCGCCACACCCACGGTACCGGCTGCACGCTCGCATCCGCGATCGCGACGCTTCTCGGCCACGGCCAGCCGCTCGACCATGCCATTCGCCTCGCGCGGCGGTTCGTCATCGAGGCGCTGCACAAGGCGCCTGGCTTCGGCGCGGGCAGCGGCCCGCTCGGCCACCAGGCAGTGCGCGGAGGCGGCTGAGGTCAGCGTCCGCTCTAAGCGGGTTCGACACCCGGAGGACTGTAGTCGTCGAGCTGGTAGAAGCCGGCGATCTTCTCCCACGCTTCCTCGGCCGTCTCGCACCAGCGGAACAGCTCGAGATCCTTGTGGTTGATCGTACCTTCGTCCGCCAGCGCTTCGAAATCGACCACGCGGTTCCAGAAATCCTTGCCGAACAGCAGGATCGGCATCGGCTTCATCTTGCCGGTCTGGATCAGCGTGAGCAGTTCGAAGAACTCGTCGAACGTGCCGAACCCGCCAGGGAAGACCGCCACGGCCTTCGCTCGCAGCAGGAAGTGCATCTTGCGTAGCGCGAAGTAGTGGAACTGGAACGAGAGATAGGGCGTGACGTAGGAGTTGGGGGCCTGCTCGTGCGGTAGCACGATGTTGAGCCCGATCGACTCCGCGCCCGCGTCGCTCGCACCCTTGTTGGCCGCTTCCATGATCGACGGGCCTCCGCCCGAGCAGATCACGAACTGCCGCTTGCCGTCCTCGATGATCGACTTTTCGGAGGCCAGCTTGGCCAGCTTGTAGGCCTCACCGTAATACTTCGCCTTCTTGGCGAGGTTCTCGACCACGCGCCGCTCCGCCTCGGGCAGCTTCGCCGCACCCTCCATCGCCTCGGCCACCGACTCGGGCGGGGGGATACGAGCGGAGCCGTACATGACCAGGGTCGACCCGACTCCGGCCTCGTCGAGCAGCATCTCGGGCTTCAGCAGCTCGAGCTGGAAGCGCACTGGCCGGAGCTCGTCGCGCAGCAGGAAGTCCGTGTCGCGGAACGCCAGGCGATAGGCCGGATGGCGCGTCTGCGGCGTGTCGGGCGAGGCCCGGTCGGAGAAAGCGGCTTCCTGGTCGGCGGGGTAGAACTTGCGATCGGCGAGATCGCGTTCGCTCTTCTTCGTTTCTTCGTCTGCCATTGCCAGCGCCCTAGGCCCGCCGCCCCCGGCGGGCAAGCACGATGCGCCGATACGGAGCGCGATCAGCCGACCACTGTCGTGAGATAGCGCATCAGCCGGCGTGCGGCGCTCCAGAGGGCGTTGCGGCCACTCAGGCCGACCATGTCGCGTACGAAGGCGTCGAATGCGTCGCGATCGTTGCGCGCGGCGGCGGTTGCGAGATCGACGAGCAGCATCTCGTCGTAGCTGAAGAGCGGCTGGCACGGCGGATTGAGCGCGATCGGATCGGGCCAGGAGCGGCCCGCCTCATCGAGGAAGACGTGAAAGCTCTGCACCGCGCACGGGGTCCCGAGCCACCGGGCAAGGTCCGCATGCGAGTAGGTGTCCACCCGGCGCGCAACGTGGGTGTAGCGCATCGCTCCGACCAGCCGGGCGTGGATTGGCGACACCTCGCGCAAGTCGGGCGTGCTGGTCAGTGCGGCGAGATCAAAGGCCATGAAGCGCCTCCGCGGTATGAACGCGCGGGGAGAACGGGCAGGCTGGGAACCGCCCCTGCGACGCCTCGTCCGGGCCGTCGTCCGGCTCCGTCATGCCGAGCGCCTGGCGCACGGAGATCACCGCCCAGATAATCGCGCCGGGGAGCCCATGGGGAACCGCCGTGGTGCCGGCAACGGCCGAGAGCGACGGAGCCACACGAAGCACGCCGAGCAGCGCGCTTTCATCGGGCGACAGCCGCCGGCTGCAGCAGGATTCGCGGACGAGCCGCCGCCCCAGATGCCCCTCAATGAGCTCGAACAGGCTTGCACAGGCGATCGCGGTCTCATCCGGCAAGCCGAGCGGCGCGACGATTTCCTGCAGACGCTCCATCGGCGCATGCCCGGCTTCGACCTGTGCCGACCAGGCGCGGAAGAGCCTGATGATGACGCCTTGCGCGAACGTGTCCCTGCCTATCGCCACATTACTCTCCTTAGCATTGTTGAGAATTATTCGCATTAGCAGACTGAATGCAAGGGTGTCTGTGCAGAAAATTCCCGAGAAGCGACGGACCACAGGTTTTTGTGAGAGGAGCTCTCTAGGCTTGGCCCTCCTACAAAACCGTAATTATCAAGGCCTTGCTGAGACACGCGCGAGGTCCGCCCCTGCCAGCAATGATCATGCTTGACGCACGCCTACACTGATTCTAGTGCGAATCATTATCAATAATAGAAGAACAGGGGCTCCGATGAGAGAAGGTTCGAGGAACGGGCTGCGGATCGCGGCGCGATCCGGCAGGTGGTTGTGTGCATCGGCGGGGATTGCGCTGACGGTGCTCGGCGCGGGCGCTGCGCTGGCGGCCGAAGATACGGCGAACGACTCCACAAGCGCCGAGCGCGATCCGCACATCGTGGTCACGGCGACCCGCACCCCCGTCTCGATCGACGACGTGCCGGCGACCGTGACCGTCATCACCGACGAGGAGATAGCGGCTACGATCGCGACCGACATCAAGGACCTGGTCCGCTACGAGCCCGGCGTCTCGGTCCGCCGCGCCCCGGCTCGCTTTGGTGCAGCGCTGGGCACCACGGGCCGCGCCCGCAACGAGGACTTCGTGATCCGCGGGATCGGCGGCAACCGCGTGCTGATCCAGGTAGACGGCATACGCAGTCCGCAAGGCTTCACCTTCGGCGCGCAGGAAGCCGGCCGCGGCGGCTATACCGACGTCTCGCTGGTCAAGTCGGTCGAAATCCTGCGCGGCCCGGCCTCGGCGCTCTACGGCAGCGACGGCTTGGCCGGCGCAGTCAGTTTCACCACCAGCGATCCCGCGGATCTGATCGATGCGGGCAAGTCGGTTGGCGGCTTCGTGCGCGCCTCATACTCGAGCGCCGACGAGGAGTTCGCCGAAACCGCCGCGCTGGCAGGCCGCAGCGGCGACTGGTCGGCGCTGGTTGCCTACACTCGCCGCGACTTCGAGGAACTCGACAACAAGGGCACCGTCGGCGGCATCGGCGAGGAGCGGACGCTCCCTAACCCGCAGGACGGCCACTCGAACGCGCTGCTCGGCAAGCTCGTGTGGGAAAGCGGCGCGCACCGCGTGCGGCTGACGGGCGAGTACCTTGAGAGCGAGCTGTTCAGCGATATTCTCTCGGGCGAAGGGCCGGCATACCTCTTCGGACCGACGCCGGTGTGGAACGTCGACGATCTGAACGCGCACGACAAGACCGACCGCACCCGCCTCTCGCTCGACTGGACCTTCACGGGCGAAGGTACAGGCGCGATCGACTACGCCCACGTCGCCGTTTACTTTCAGGACGGTGAGGACGTGCAGTTCACCCGCGAGGTGCGCACGCCGGTGCCCGACCGCGAGCGCCTCAACACATTCGAGAACCGTGTTTACGGCGCCGCTGCCGAAGCGCGCAGCACGTTCCCGACCGGGCCGCTCACGCACACGCTGGCCTTCGGGGGTGACGTCAGCTTCACCCGCCAGGAAGGTCTGCGCGACGGCACCGAACCGCCGGCGGGCGAGACGTTCCCGACCCGCGCCTTCCCGGTCACCGACTTCACGCTGGGCGGTGTGTTCCTTGCCGACGAGATCGCGCTGTTCGGCGGCGCGCTCACGATCTTCCCCGCGCTCCGTTTCGACTTCTACGAGCTCGACCCGTCGGACGACCCGCTACTGCCCGACTTCCAGGGCGCCGGGCAGAAGGACAGCCGCCTGTCGCCCAAGCTCGGCGTGACCGCTCGGCTGGCGGAGGGCGTGCTGCTGTTCGGCAACTATGCGCAGGGTTTCCGCGCCCCGACGCCCAGCCAGGTGAACAACTTCTTCGGCAATCTCGCGCACGGCTACATCTCCGCGCCGAACTCGGACCTCGGCCCGGAGCGCAGCGAAAGCTGGGAAGCCGGCGTCCGTTTCACCAGCGACGCGGTCTCGCTCTCCCTGGCCGCCTTCCATGCCGACTACGACGACTTCATCAGTCAGCAGGTCGTGAGCGGATCGTTCACGCCCGCCGATCCCGCGATCTACCAGTTCGTCAATTACGACCGCGTCGAGATCGAAGGGCTTGAGGCTAAGGCCACTTACACCATGGACAGCGGCGTCTATGGCCGGTTCGCTATCGCCTATGCCGATGGCGACATCCTCTCACCGGGTGAGGCGCGGCGTCCGCTCGATACGGTCGACCCGCTCAATTTCGTCGCAGGCCTGGGCTACCGCGAGCCGGCGGGCCGCTTCGGTGCGGAGCTGATCGCGACGCACCATGCGCGCAAGTCGCGCGACGATGCGGCAGGTGTCTGTTCGGCGGAGTGCTACCGGCCGGGCGCCTTCACCATTCTCGACGCCACCGCCTTCATCGCGCTGACCGACGCCATCAAGCTGCGCGCCGGTGTCTTCAACCTGACCGACGAGACATACGCCTACTGGTCGGACGTGCGCGGACTGGCGGCCGATGCGCGCGCCATAGACGCCTACACGCGGCCCGGCCGCAACGCGAGCATCTCGCTCAGCTTCCAATTCTAAGAGGGGAAACGAACATGACCAAGACCAGGACTTTCATCGGCTCCGCGCTGCTCGCCATTGCACTCGTGACCTCGCCGGCGCTCGCCGACGGCCCGATCGCCGACCGCGGCGAGGCGGTGGAGACGGCGATGTTCGAGCAGGACCGCGCGACAATCCTCGCGATGGCGGGCGACTACAAGGTACGCTTCGACATGCAGGAGTCGACGCCGTGGACGGAGAGCTATCAGCCGCTCGATCGCAAGATCTCCGGCGGGCATGAATCCGTCCGCGTTATCGAGGATACCGGCACGAAGATCGTGCTCCAGCACCTGCTCGTTGCCGAGCACGAGGGCGAGACCTTCGTCATCAAGCACTGGCGGCAGGACTGGGAATACGAGCCGGCCAAGATCCTCGCCTACGCCGGCCCCGGCCGCTGGGAGTGGACCGACGTGCCCGAGCGCATGCGCAACGGCCGCTGGTCTCAGACCGTCTACCAGGTCGACGACAGCCCGCGCTACGCCGGCTGGGGCGAATGGGAGACGACCCACGGCATTCGCCGCTGGCGCTCCAACTGGACTTGGCGCCCGCTCGCCCGTCGCGATGCGGTGCGTGATCCGATTTACGACCGCTACGCGGCGATCAACCGGCACCAGCTCACCCCGACCGGCTGGATCCACTGGCAGGACAACACCAAGATGATGCCCGCCGAAGGCGGTGCCGACGAGCTGCAACCGGTGGTGCAGGAATACGTGCTCAACACTTATACCAAGTTCGACGGCTATGAAGTTTCGGCCGCCGACGCGTACTGGACCGCAACCAAGGATTACTGGGCCGCGGTGCGCACCAAGTGGGACGAAGTCGCGGGAACGAAGGGCGGGATTGCCATCGAAGAAGAGGCAAACACCGGGACGGTCATCAGCGGGCGCTTGCTCGAGCTCGCAGACGAGATCCAGGACGGCACCGTTACCGCAAGCGATGCGATCGCCGAGGCAAGCGGCCTGATCGAGACGCATACCGGCACGCTCTGACCGCGCGGAAGATACACGCGCGAGCGCGAACTGAAGGGGCGGCGTCCTGCGCCGCCCTTCTTGTGTGCGGAATCGAGAGGCGCACAACCAATCCTGCCCATAAAAATCCAACATCGTACTTGCAAGTGCGAGTGACTCGCATTAGCCGTGCCGCCAAGTTCAGGTTCAAGGGGTGTTCATGCGACTTTTCCGGCTTTCCGTTCTCTGTGCGACCGCTCTGGTGCCAGTGCCTGCCCTCGCGGCCGACGATGCCGCGGCGGAGGCGGCCTACGCGGCCGACGAGCAGCGCCAGATCGTCGTCACCGGCGCGCGCCAGGAAAGCAGCACCGCAACCAAGACCGACACGCCGATCATCGAGACGCCCCAGCCGATCACGATCATCGACGACGAGCTCTATCTCGCCCAGGGTGCCATCTCGGTCAGCGACACGCTCAACTACGTCTCGGGCGTCACTGCCAATCCTTACGGGCCCGACAGCCGCACCGATGGCGCGTTCGTCCGCGGGATCAACGCGCTCCAGTTCCGCGACGGCATGCGTGACGTGTTCAGCTATTACGCGACAATCCGTGCCGATCCGTACAACTTCGACCAGGTCGAGCTGGTGCGCGGCCCCGCCTCGGTTCTGTTCGGCCAGGGCGCGCTGGGCGGGATCATGAATCTCGTTTCCAAGCGGCCCGAGTTTACGGCCGGGGGCGAGGTCTCGGTCCGCTACGGCTCCTACGACCGTAAGGAAGCGCTCGCCGACCTCACCGGACCGCTGACCGACAACCTCGCAGCACGCATCGTCGCCCGCGTGCGCGATTCGGGCACGCAGACCGACTTCGTGCCCGACGACCGGGTGCTCGTCTCACCCTCGCTGACTTTCCAGCCTTCACCCGACACCGATTTCACACTGATCGGCCTCTATCAGGAGGACGACGGCGGTTCGACGGTGCAGTTCCTCCCGCTCGTCGGCACGATTTTGCCCAATCCGAACGGACAGCTTCCAAACGACTTGTTCATCGGCAAGCCCGGCTGGGACCGCTACGATGGCCGCCTGCTGCAGGGCACTGCACTGTTCGAGCATCGCTTCGGCGACACCGCGCGGCTCAATCTCAAGGCCCGCTACATCGACAGCGATGTGATCTACCTGACGCACTATCCAGACAGCTACTGCAACCCCGCAAACCCCTTCGTCCTGTTGGACCCCACCACCGGGCGCCCTCCTGTGGACGCAGACGGCGACACGATCATCGATCCGGCCACCGGCTGCCCCTTCGCCGACCCGGACCAGCGCACGATCGGCCTCTATGCCGACGGCACGCGCGCGCGGATGGAAATCTTTTCGACCGACAACAACGTCCAGTTCAACTTCAACACCGGCGCGAACGTGGAGCACGTCGTGCTTGCCGGTGTCGATTTCAGCTTCAACCGGGTCCGCAAGGTCGGTGGTTTCGGGATGGAATACATCGACATCTACGACATCGATTACGAGGCGCTGTCGGACTTCGGCGGCGACCTGCCGCAGCCGTCCGGCCCGTCGGAGGACGTGAAGCAGGACCAGATCGGCGTCTATCTGCAGGACCAGATCCGCTTCTTCGACCGGGTCTCCCTGGTGCTCGGCGCGCGGCGCGACTGGACCAGCTCGCGCAGCTTCAACAATGCACGGCAGGAAGACGCCGCGACCACTTTCCGCGCCGGTCTGATCGCCGAGATCGTACCGGGCCTCTCGCCCTTCGTCAGCTATACCGAAAGCTTCGAGCCCATCGCTGGCACCGCCAGCAACGGCAACCCCTTCGTGCCCAAGCAAGGCCATCAGTACGAGGCCGGGATCAAGTTTCATCCGACCGATGCGATCCTGGTGACCGTCACCGGCTATCACATCAAGGAGACCAACCGTCCCGTCTCCGACGACAGCACGCCCGATCCGTTCGACCAAATCCAGATCGGTTCGATGACCTCCAAGGGCATCGAGTTCGAGGGCAACGCCACCCTGCCCGGCAACCTGAACCTGATCGCCAACGCCAGCTACAACGAGGCTGAGATCGCCGGCACGGACCAGCAGCTCGACAACGTGCCGAAGTTCAACGCCTCGCTCTGGGCGACCAAGCAGTTCGCCCTGTCCGACCAAGCCTCGCTCCTGCTCGGCGGCGGTATGCGCCATGTCGGGAAGAACCGGTCGCATGGACCGGCCTTCCCGGAGGGGATTGTCACGCCCGCGTTCACGCTCGCCGATGCCTTTGCGGAGGTGAGCTGGAACCGCTGGAGCTTCGCGATCAACGCGACGAACCTGTTCGACAAGCGCTATTACTCCGCCTGCCTCGCACGCGGCGACTGCTTCATGGGCAGCGAGCGCAACGTGTTCGGCACCGTGAGCTACCGCTTCTGATGGGCGCCGCGGGGAGCATCGTCGCCGGATCGGCGCTGGCGATCGTGGCGGTCGCGGTCCTGCGTTTCTCGTGGGCACAGAAGGGGCGCTCCGCGGCACTCAACGCAGCCGGATGGGGCTTCTGCCTCGCCGCGCTCATCCTTGGATGGGCGGCCGCCGGGGCCTGGGGAGCCACCGTGATCTCGCTCTGGGCCATGGGCGCGGCCTGCGCGATCCTGGCCTGGGAGGGCTTCCGCGCGCCGGCGAGCCGCGCCAAGGCGTCCAATCGCCGCGCCGGCATGATGCCCGAAGGCCCCGCCCCGCTGAGGATCGGTGCGCGGCTGACGACCTGCGCTCTCGTCGCCGTGGCCGCCTTGCTGAGCTCGATCGCCTTCGCCGTGGGTGTCCGCTGGCTCGCTGCAGCGATGGGCGCGGGTGAGGCGAATGCGAACGTCCTCGCCCTTTTCGCGACGCCCGTGGTGTGGACCGTGCTCGCCTTCACGCTACTCATGACCGCAAGCCGGAAGCGCCAGATCGTCTACCTCGCCGTCACCGCCTGCGCGGCCCTGCCCGCGCTCCTCCTGGGAGCCGTATGATGAGCCCAACCATCGAACCGGGCACCGTGAAGCGTGCGCTGTCCGCCCATGCCGCCATCGGCCTGATCGCCGGAGCCCTGCTCTATATCCTTTCGCTGACCGGCACGATCGCGGTGTTCTATGTCGAGCTCCAGCGGTTCGAACAGCCCGGCGCGCCCGAGATGACCTCGATCGCGCCCGATGCCGTCCAGCGCGGCGTCGAGCGCGTGCTCGCGGCCGAGGACGCGGCCGGGCTGCCGACGACCACCCACCTCTACGTTCATATCCCGGTAGAGGAACTGCCGCGCGCGACCGTCACCACCGATACCCAGGCGTTCCATCTCGACGCGCGAGGCAATCTCGCCATGCCCGAGGAGATCGCGTGGAACGATTTCCTCGTCCAGCTCCACTACACGCTCAATCTGCCGAGCCTCGTCGGGCTGACGATCGTCGGGGTACTGGGCGTGATGATGCTGGCGCTGGCGCTCTCGGGCGTGATTGCCCATCCGCGCATCTTTCGCGACGCCTTCCGCCTGCGCGCCCGCGACAAGGGCGGGGTGGGCCTGGTCGACTGGCACAACCGCCTGAGCGTCTGGACATTGCCTTTCACCGTCGCGATCGCGCTGACCGGCGCCCTGATCGGGCTCGCAGTCGTGACGGCTTATGGCGTCGCCGGGACCGCCTACGACGGCGATGTCGAGGCGGTCTACGGCCCGATCTTCGGCGAAGAAGGCGCGCACGACGCCGGCCCCGCCCCGGCGCCCGATCTCGCCGCGGCCCTGCGCCACATGGCCGTCGAGTATCCCGACGTGCGGCTGACTTACGCCGTGCTCCACGATCCGCTCACCGCTAGCCAGCACGTGCAGATGGTGGGCGAACACGAGCGGCGGCTGATCTTCGGCGAATACTACACGTTCGACAGCGAAGGCCGCTTCGAAGGCACCGCGGGTCTTGCCGACGGCGCGCTGGGCCAGCAGGCCGCGGCCTCGACCTACAAGCTGCACTTCGGCAATTTCGGCGGGTTCTGGGTCAAGGTCGCCTATGTGATCTTCGGCGCGGCGCTGACCGCGATCTGCGCCACCGGCACTTATATCTGGCTCGGCAAGCGCCGCCGCCGCGGGATCGAGGAACCGCGCCTGCGCGCCGCCTGGACCGGGGTGATCGTCGGCAGCCCGGCCGCGCTCGCGGCGACGGTCGTGGCGCGCTTCACGATCGGCAACGAAGCGCCATTGGTGGCGATCTTCTGGGTCGGCCTCGCGCTCTACATCGCCGCCTCGATCCTCGCAGCCTCGCGCAAACAGGCCCGTGCGCAGCCCCTGCCGGCGTAGATCGTGCGGTTCTGCTCAGGCCCATGCAGCCGCGAGTAAGATGATGATACCGACTTCGGTGAAGTTACCCACGCCGTGCGCCACGATGGGCGCGAGCAAGCTCTTGGAGCGCTCCATAAGCCAGACGTAGGTCAGTCCCCACACGAACGCATAGCTCTGCTGGGCAAGTGCCTGGTGGAAGGGACTCACGACGAACGATTTCCAGTGTGCCAGGGCGAAGAGCAGCGCGACGATGTAGGCGGCCACCGGGAGATCGACGGCCCCGATCCGGAGCCGCCCCGGCACCAGCACGACCAGCAGGCCGACGAGGAGCCCGCGAAAGATGGTCTCCTCGGCCAGGCCGGTCGTAAGCATTCCCAGAAGAAAGCCGGCCGAATCGAGTGGTGTCGTAGAGTATTGCGTGGTGGGCGGGGTCTGGCTCAGCAGCGCCGGCCAGTAGTCGGCAATCAGCATTATCAGGCCCATGGCCACGCCGATCAGGAGCGCTGGGCCGACATATGTGCGCCCCGGAGGCCAGCGCAGGTGCGCATCCATCTCGGGCACCAGGCGTTTTACGACCGCGATGCCGGCCAAGCCGAGTAGCGCTTGAAACGCAATCGCCAGGAGCAGGAAGATCGAAACGTGGCCGCTCCATGCTGCCGGACCGCCCTTGTAGATCCATTTGGCGATTTCCTGTCCGCCGGTGAGGATCCCTTGCATCAGGATGGCGGCCAACAGAATGGGCCAAAGCCGGAACCGGAAACCGTAGAGCTGGACGAACGGGATGGTGGGAGCGGTGATCTGGGTCATACGCCCCCTTTCATGACCGCCGCTGCGATTGTCTTGAACGAATGTGATCTAGATCGCCGGCATATTGCCCGTCGGGCCTCGCTTCGATGGGGAACGATGCGCCCACTTCCGCCAAGCGGTCGGGGTCGAGCCAGTGAAGTTCCGGATCGCCCGCGCCATGTGCGCCTGGTCCGCAAATCCGGTGTCGGCCGCGATAGCCGCGAGGCTGGCGTGTCCCGCGAGGATCATCTGCCAGGCGTTTCTCGCCCGGGCCTCGCTCCGGTAGCGCGCCGGCGATACGCCATAAACGGTACGGAACGCGCGGGAGACGTGCTCTCGCGTTCGGCCCATGGCTTCGGCCCATCCGCCGATCGCGGGAGGCTCTACGCCCGCAAGAGCCTGGGCCAGCAGATCGGGCAGGTCGCCCTCTTCGCTGCGAAGCGCCCGAAACTCGTTCAGGACATATTCGACGGCGCTCCGCCGATCGGTTTGCGAGAGGCGGACCAGTTCATCGGGGTCCGCAATTCGCCCCTTCGCCGGCCCGAGCGACGCCTGGAACGGCAGCGGCAAGTCCAAGACGATCGCCGCCTCGCCGGAAATGCGGTCGAGGTGCGCCGAGAACGGCCGATGGAGCAGCACATCGCCGGGCTCGACCTTGAACCGTCCGGCGTCGCCGGCCTCCTCGTACCGCCCGGACAGGATCACCGTCGCATACGGCCGCGTATGGCGATGGCGTTCGATGACGGAAGGTTGCAGTCGGCTGCGCTGGTAAAGAAGCATGGACGGGCTGAAACCGGGCTCGTGGGGCGAGACCGGACCATGGACGCACTCGATAGTCGCGTCCAGCCGCCACAGGGCGGCGTAGCTCAGCGAAAAGATGGATGCCCCGTGAGAATCCATACTCCATCCGTAAGGGACGACAAGCTGCGCACTGCTCCCACATTTGCTCCCACACGCCGATCAGGGAAGGCTGTGGCCAGCGCGCTTCGCAAACCCCCGCCACAGATCTAGTTGCTCTCCCTTTTCAAATGAGCCAGACGCGTGGTGTCCCTCGCCCCGCGAGCGCCCAATGCCCTTGCTCTCGTGCTGCAAGCATTAGAGAATGCCATAATGGATAGAAGTGAGGAGGATTGGCGAGAGGCGGAGCTGCGGACGGAGCATCTACGGCCGAAGGCCGAGTTCTACACGACCTCTGCGTGGAAGGCAGCCAGTTACACAGCCATCGGATTTGGCATTGTGTGGCTACTAAGGGAGACGGGTCTGGAGGAGTTCGTCTCTGCCGCCGTTGCACTTGTTCTCGTATATCTTATGTCTCGATTCGACTCTAAGACTGCCTGGGATCGACATACCCACGCCCGCGCTGATGAATATCGCCGCCTCCGGGAAACCCGGGATAAGCAGTCAAGAAAGCTATAAATTTAAGGTCGCAACTTCTGCGCTTCGGTATCCATCGGCCCTGATGGTGGGAGCCGCTCGCGGATTCGTCTAATCCAACTTACTCAGATCGACGAACATCACGGGCTCGCTCCGAGCGCGATTCTCGCGAGTGTCCAAGGTCGTAAAGCCTCGCCGAAGTACGGCGGCACGACTGGAAGGCGCGAAGCAGGGACACTAGGGACAAAACCCCTTTTGCATTGGCTTTTCCAATCAGCGCGCAGCCATCCCGCCGAGCAGCGGCGCGTTGGAGTAGTCATCAAACCCCGCGTGGAGATGACCATCATGGACGAGCAGCCGGGCGCTAGGATCGTATTGCCGAACCTGGGCTTGCAGCCAGCCAAGCGACTTGCCCGGCGGCGGCAGCATATCGAGCGCAGCCCCGTCCATATGCTCGCTGGTGTCCGAAGGGTTGTATCCCTGCGCCCGCAGCGAAGCGTTGTAAGCCGGATCACGATAGCCCGAGGTAAACCGAATGCCGGGGATACGCTGCTCTAGGTCGGAGACGACATCGCGGCTGGCAACAGACTTTCCCGGCCATTGCTCGGAAGCCGCTCCACTGGCGGGCTCCAGGACCTCGCCCGGCCATTCGTCCCCATCCACAGGATCGCCGGGCCAATCGTCCGCCTCTGCCGTGTTGTCGTTGAACAGCTTCGACCTGGCACCCCGGCGAGCAGCGGCGACGATCCTGCGTGCCGCCTTGACCCGTGCCGCGTCGTCCATGCCCTGCCAATCGGACGACACGACGAGATAGCCGAGGGCTTCGTGAGCCGCCCTCCCGGCAAGCTCGCTGTAGCGGTCATATTCTTCAGGCGTCAGCTCGCGACCGCCGACCTTCTTGGAAGGATAGCCCGGCGCGTAGTCGAGTTGCAGAAGCTCGCTGTTCACCGGATCGTTCATCTGTTCCGAGACCCAAACTGGCGACAGCCAATCAGGTCCCACCCCGCCTTCGTTGCGTATCTCGCGCCCCCAGATATCGCGGCGGGGTAGAAGATCGTCCTTCAGGCCGGGCAGTCTCGATTGCAGCGCCTCGCCGACCGTCTCGGCCTCGCGTGCAACCGGATCCATTGTTCGGGCGGTGCCTGCAACAAGGTTTGGTACGAGAAACGACCCCACCAGCCGCTGAAGCATGTTGTCCGCATAGCGGTCGGGCTCGTGCAAGGCACTGACCAAGTCCGAGATCCCGGAAAGCCAAGTCTTGCTGGCGAGGTTGCCCATGATCGAGGCGGTGAACAGCAGCGCCTTATCCTCGCGCTGGCGCTCACTCATACCCTCAGGCAGCGTTGCCATATCCGCCGCCACGCCAATGGTGGTCGAGAACGGATCGAGCCGCTTGTAACTGTAATAGGTGTCACCAAGCTTGATGCTGTAAGGCTTCCAGCCGTCAGCATAGAGCAGGCGGGATTTCTTCGGATCGGAGGGCGGCGAGCCAGTAATCAAGCCGCTCTGCGCCGCCTCGTAAAGCGCGATCCCGAACCCGGTCCCAATGGAGGCCCGAGCGATAGCCATGTCTCGGCGCGCTCCACCCGCCGTGAAGTCCGCCCGCCATTCCTTCAGCAGCGGTGCAGCCGGCGAACGCTCGGTCGCGAACTTGAGCAGGTTGGTCGGCGTGCGGACGAACGGCAGAAACGCCTTCAGCACCAGCGAGTCGTTCGTGATCCCTGAAATCTTGCTTCCCAGCGGCCCGAGCTTTTGCTGAAAGGTCAGATACCGTCCGTAGTCGAGCGCCTGCTCCAGCATGTCATCGGTGGGATCGGCGGACAACTCGGCAATGCGGCGTGTTGCAGCCTCACCCTTCAAGCCTTCTTTGTGCGCCTTCCGCACCGCCTGAGCGTTCAACTCCATGCGACGGGCCACGCCCTTGAAGAACTCGTCTTCCGCCGTGAGGAAGCGTGTCGGCAGCCGCAGGACTTCGCCCTTGAGCCCGCTGACAGCGCGATATTGATCGCCCTCGACCTTGGAGGCAAAGTCAGAAGCTTCGCCCGTCCGGAGGCCCTTGGCGAACATTCGAGCGCCTTCCTTTGCGCCCTGCAGCAGACCGAAGGCGCGCGCCCCGACTTCCGAAGCCGTCACCCGATCGATCGCACTCGACGACGCCGCCCGACGCAGGCCACCGATAGCGGCACCCACCGCATATTCGGGAATCTGCGCCAGCGACGTGAGCGTGTTCGACGTGACGTTGACCGCGTGCGTCTGCGGCCACGACAGGAGGAAGTTGATGTAGATCTCCGCGACCTTGTCGCGCCACTTGGGCTTCGCGATCTTCTCGGCCACCGCGTTGAACCTGCCCGGCCCCATCTCGACGGCATCGAGCAGCACGTTTGCGGCTTCCTCAAGCCGATCCTGCCCTCCGCCACCGCGGACGAATGCGGCAAGAACGTGGCGCTGGACCTCTCGGCTATCGGCAGCCATGCGAAATTGCCCGAGTGCACGCCCGGCCTCTGCCGTGGCACCTGCGACCTGTTCCTGAATGGCCGAATGCCGCACCAGCGCTTGCCGAAATTGCGCCAGCAGCTCGCCATCAGGATATTCGCCCGCTTGCTTCACACGCTTGGCGAGGTTGACCAATTCGTTGCCCGACTTCGCGAGGATCCGGCGCGCGGCCAGTGCTTCCTCTGCGTTCATCGCCTGCCCCTTGCGGCGCGACAGCAGTTGTTCGGGCGTCATGTTCAGGTCAGACGCGAGCAATCCGGTTTCGGCCTGAGTGATCCGTCCGCGCGTGGCAGCGTCGAAGCCGCCCATCATATCGCCCGTTGCCTTCAGCGCCCGGCTGATATCCTGCGGCGAGTCCAGCTTGGTGACATCGATATTGCCGACTTGCTGGACCGCGTTGACCCCTGCCCAATCGTCATAGGCTTCAGCCGGCGGGAACGGCAGGGGTTCGCCAGCCGGGGTTGCAGCATCTTCATAGACCGGCCCGCCGACTTCCTCTTGGCGCTGCTCCAGATCGTAGCGATCACCTTGCATACTGTAGTAGCGTTCAAGCTCCGGCAGATCGTCGGGCAGGAACCGGCGCCCGCGCGTGCCGTCGTAGGTTTCGCGCAGCGCATCCAGGAACGTGTTCACATCAGGGCGCCCTAGGCGCTCGGGGAAGAACCCAGCTTCCCATGCCTGCAACGCGGCTTCGTCCAGCGTCAGGCCATTGTCGTTCACCATCGGGCCAAAGCGCGTCTCTTGCCCGACGAAATCCATTCCCTTGCGGGCGGCGTTCGACGTGATCCCGATCGCGGAGAGTTCGCCGCCCTGATCGACTAAGCCACCCCGCGTGCGGAGCCAGCCGACCATATCCATGGGTCCGATCTTGGGGACCGGCGCACCCATGTAATTCCTAATCGTCGTGCGGGAGAGCTCTGCCCGTTCGTCGGGAGTCTTCGCTGTCACGAAGCGCCCGGCATCTTTGGCAATCGCCTCCTCAACCCCGCCAAGCGTGTTCGCAGGCAGGGGCAACACATCGCTCGGCTGGACGTTGGCGGCGGCAGCCATGCGCTGGGCATCGCTAAGGGGATCGGAAAGAAGCGTGGGACGCACCGCCTGCACATCGAGGTAATCGCGCACACGCGCCGGGGCGGACAGCGATGGTTCGGGGGCAGCATTCATCGCAATCGTGCGTTCGTCTACGACGCGGCCCGGCCATCCATCGGCAGCGCCCAAGGCTGCATCTTCCACGGCACCGCGCGCCGTGTCGTCCGCGTAGTCTATTCCGGCTTCGCCAGCCGTTTCGGCAGCAGCAACGGCCGTGGGGGAAGCCTCACGGCCAAGACGGCCACGCACAACGTCCGCAGCGTGACCGAGCAGCGGAGCGGCGGCTTCGAGAGCCTTGCCTCCCGCTGCGTTGATGATCGCGCCCGCTGGAGCCCCTATGGCCGCTCCAGTAAGGCGCTGCGGCACGGTACCATCAGTCCCCATGAAGCCCTCGGTCCCGCCATAGACGGCACCCACGCGGGCAAGCTGGGGAATGGTGCGAGCGCCTTGCCCGTAGGGAATGACAAAGCCCGAGGTGAGAGCGCCGCCAATCTGCCCAACCGTGGAAGCAGTCGGATGAGCGACTTCATCACCTCGGAGGATGGCCGCATTCTGATACTCGTTGTTCGCCCAAATATCGGCGAGGCGTCGATCGCTGTTCCAGATGTTCTCCCGCCCCTCGGTGCCGCCGAGTGTATCAGCCACCGCGCCAAGCTCGCCCAGGGCGCCGGCCACAAAGCCGTCACTATACCCACGCACGCCAGCCCCTATCGCGCCGTCGCCAAGTTCCTGCGTAGCCAGAGGGGTTTCGCTGTATCGGGCCGCGACGGTGTAGGGCAGGCCCTTCGCCTTCCGCTTGTCGCGATCCTCCACCCATGATGCGAGATACTTGGGATCGAGGCTAAGCCCCTGCGATTCTGCAAAGGCCGCAATCTCGGCAGCGGGCGCACTATCGAGCAGCTGGAGATATTGCTTTTCGGCTTCCGGCCGCATCCCCTGAAACGGGGTGGGCGTATCCCAGAACTGCGCAACCGTTTGCCGAGGCGCGACACCCCTGCGGAAAGCCGCGGGGTTCTGCGCCATCGTGTCATTCATCGGCCCGAGCTGGTTCACACGCGCCAGCCGTTCGGCCTGCATGTAGTCAAACCGTCGGCTAGGGTCGCCCTCCAAGTAGTCAGGCGCAGCACGTGCATTGCCCGACCGGATCGAGCCAAGCCCCGCGTCCCTGCCATCTAGCGAGACAGGACCGACAGGGCGGCCCCAAGACATACCCGCAACATCATCGAGGCGCGCCGTACGGGCATCAGAGATCTGTCCCTGGAGGTAGTCGCGTGATGCTTGACCGATCGACACTGCGTTGCCCTGCCGGTCGAAGCCCGGTTGATTGAGTTCAGGTGCATCAACGCCCCACAGGCGCACACGCAAATCGCCCGAGCGGATCGTGTCGCCATCCGTTGCCGTCGCGCTATCCAGCGGTGCAGGCGTGCGGGGGCGTGCACCGAAGATCGTGCGGCTCCGCCGGGGAGAAGCTGTTGGGGTGGGCGCTACGACCGTGCCGGGCCACCTCGACTCGGGGGTATCGACCACGCGGCCCGGCCACGGATCGCTCATCGTTCGCGCACCACCCCATCGGGGCCACGATACCGCGTCCCCTTGGGAAGCTTCGCAGCCTCCGCAGGAGTCTTGACCGTCACCAACGAGTTAGAACCCGCCTTACTCCGCGACCGGAGTGGGGCCGGGTTGGCATTGCGGTAATCGACCATGCCCCGGCGGTTGCCCTGGCGCAGCTGCTCGAGGCCGACACGGAAGCCATTGCGGATGCGCTCAAGCTCGGCATCGTTGCCGGTTCGGTGGTCGTCCAACTGTACGTCGCGCTCGTAGGCAGAGGGGCCAGCGGAGCGCAGGACAAAGTCCTCGACGGCCTTGGAATATTCCTCGCTGCCCGGCGCAAGGCCAAGTTCGTCGGCATAGGTCTGGAAGTCCTCGGCACCATCGTGGATGACGCGCGACTGCCCGGTGGCCGGATCGAACTGCACCCGATCCCGACCGCTGGAGAACGGTGCTGCCGCCCGAAGGTCCGCCTCCTGGTTGCGAGCGTAATCGTTATACCGCCAACCAAGGACTTGCGCGGCAGCCTCGCGCTGGCGCTGAGCCTGCTCGTTGCGCGCTGCGGTGAGGTTCTGGACCGCGTAAGGCTGGTAACCGCTGTTCATAGCCAGAGCATCGCCCACAGCAGCAAGCGCGTATTGCCACGCCTTCGGCTTGCCCTGGTCGCCTTTTAGGACCTCAAGCGCCCGCTCATAGTCGAACGGCTGGCGCATCGAACCACCAAGCGGGCCAGTGTTCGGTGCCGGGTTATCCATTCCGATGTTGCCGGCGTCTTGTGACGGGTGTGCACTCGGCTGCGCCATGGCCGACGCACCATCGGGCGCGGTGGCCTGGCTGCCATCGAGATTCCACGTTCCGCCACCGAACCCGCTAATCGGACCCGGGACTACCGGCTGGCCGTCCTGCCCTTGAGGCAACTCAAGGTATCTGCTGGGGCTCTTCCTTCTGGAGCCGAAAAGTCCGGGCTTGGCCCTGCGAAAGGACGCCGCAAGCATGGGATCGGGTTGGGCACCCTGTGCTAGCTGGTACATTATTCCCCCTTGTCGAGCATCGCAGCTCGCAAATGTTTGGAGAGCTCGACAGCGGTGGGCGTGGAATGCTCCGCTATGCTGAGCAGAAACTGATCGGCACATTCCTCGCCGTCATCGGCAAGGAGCGAGACTAGCGCGAGGCTTTCGGCCGTAAGGCTTTCGCGTAAGTCCCCCTCATCCTCGGAGGTGAGGGAGCTTGCCAACGCCAGGATCGAGAGCAGTCGCCCCTTGTCGCCGCGCGAGCCCTGCGCCGCTGCCAGCCGGGCGAAAACTGCAGAGTCCAGCGCTGTAAGCAGATCGCCTTGCGCTATGGCGAGTTCGATGCCCCGCTCAGCGAGGGTTCGCTGTGCCTCGATATCTCCTGACGCGGCGGCAGAGAGATAGCGGAAGGGATTGAAGCTGGCCGAGTAAACCCCTGTGTTTGCTCGCGTGGTCATCTGCACCGCCTCCACACGTAGAAGGCAGAGGGCGCGCTGCTGATGACCGAAAGGGCCAGCAGGGCCATGAGGGTGATGGAGCGACGATCGGTCATGCCATCAGTCCCGCAGCTTGCAGGGAGTCGATCAGCGCCGCTAGTTGGGCCCGACACTCAGTGTCTACGGTAGTGCCGCCCGCAGGGTCTGTGACCGCCGCAGCGCGGCTTGCTCCGGCAATCCCCAAAGGAACCCACGTGCCGGGCGTTCCGCTGGCGGTGCAAATCCAGCCCACAGGGCCCCCCGTGGAGGGATTCGTGATCCACGCGATATCGCCTCTCGTCCACGCTCCTGTCGAGGGGGCGATGGCGCTGGACCATGCAACCTTTTTTGTGCCGTTAAAGACGGTCCACGTCCCCGCCGCCGGAATGGAAACCCCGGCCCCGCCGGACGCCCCAACCACCTCAAGGGCCGGGTTGGCCCCACTACTGGTGTTCTGCGCCCGAACAGCCGCGCCCGAGCCAGAGTTTTGCGCCCATATCGCCGGTCTGGTCGTGCTTTGGACTTTACGAATGTCAGCGCCCGTGCCGCCAGCATCGAAGTACGACTGTTGCCCGCGAACCATCGGCCTGGTTGCGCCGGAGACGTCCACTCGGTTCGCTGAACCTGCGAGAGACGGGTCGTAGCCAGCGAGGTAGGCCACGCCTTCGCAGTCGATCAGATTTTCGGTACCGGTATCGACAATCCAGGTGGTGTCGCCGCTGTCCAACTCCGCATACCGCGGATAGAGCCGGTTTCGAATGCCGCCCATGCGGGCTAGCCGGAAGCCTGTTCCGGACCATTCAAGGGACAGGTCAAATTCGTTACCATTCGATTGATACAAGCTGTCATCGAAACAAATGTGACCGGCCTGCGCTTCGTAAAGAGAGCCTGCCACGGCTCTCGCGCCATACAGACGCCCGCCAGAGAACTTGTTCGCGTTCGACCATCCCGTTGCCGTCTCACTGGACAGCCAGATGCCTACATTGGCCCGGAAGCCTTCACCAATGGTGATCTCGTTGTAAACGCAGCCGGTGCCGTTGCCATGAACCTTGATGCCGCGCGTGGCGTTGTACCACGAAACACCGAACACGCCAAAGTAACAGTTCTGGATAAGGAACGCGAGACGGTCCTTGGTCCAATCAACTGTCGCCCAAGCAACACGGAGATTACCTTCTAAGCGCGGAGACTGAATGATCGTGCCGGAGGCTCCGGCGTACTGCACAGCGGTTCCATCGTGAGTGGGGACGATCGTTGCTCCCCGCGAAACTGTGACCTTCACCGTCGTGAGGTCCACCGTTCCGCTGGTGGCGTAGCTCTTCTGATTGAATAGAAGATGCGTGCCGGAATTAGCCGCGACGAACGCAATCGCCGCGTCGATCGCGATCTTGTCGTCAGTGATGCCGTCTGCTGCCGCACCGAACATTTCGGGGGTGACGTATTGAATGGCCTCCTGAACGTCCCCGCCGGAAGTCAGCTTGACCATCGCCGCCCCCTTGCCGGTATCGGTAGAGGCGAGGTCGGCAGTGGGGACCTTTTCAGCAAGGCCGGTGTCAACGTAGGTGGTGTCTGCCTTCGCCGCGAGCGTGGCATCCAGTCCGTCAATTGCGGTCGTGGGGAGGTCGCCCGAGAGGTTGCCCAGCACATAGTTGTCACCGACACCGATGATCGGAGGACGGGCTAGTTCGCCACTGCTATCAGTGATCTGGAGGATATGTCCGGTCGCAGCCGTCCAGTAGAACTCGGCCATGCCTGTATCGGTACTGGCCTCGGCATAGTTGACGATGTTGCCGCTGCTATCGGTGAACCGCGTGCCGTTGCGATCCTTGTAGATATCGACGATCGCGCCCGTTGGGTCGACCACCTGAGTGCGGTATCCGAACAGCACGTCACCGCGCAGGTTCGTCAGAGTCTCATAGAATTTGTTCATAGCAGCCCCCGATGTTCGTGAGCATCGGGGACTTCGGTGCAGATGAAGCGCGGCTCATTGGAGCCCGACCTTCTCGCGCACAACGGCACGCAGGTACTCGGACACAGAGCAGCCCGCCTTCTCGGCGCGCCGGGCCAACTCCGCCACGACAGCAGAGTTGGCCCGAAAACTTACGTGAACGTCCTGCATTGCTTACACCTCTGTCATCCCGACGATGTGTGATGCGTCCGTAGCACATGTTCCTCAAAAAGTCAACGAATGTATCTGATTATACCCTGCTTTGATCCTCCTATGTACGCCATGCCGAACACCCGCTTTGCTTCGAGGCAAGCCTTCAGTAGCCTGGGGGGAAACCAGCGACCGCAAGTTGTGGGGCAGGAGGAGGCTTCGTGAACATCGTCGATCGACAGACATTTCTCTTGCTGCCAGCGGGCACGGTCTACGCACAAGTCACGGACGCACAGGCCGGAGAGTTTGGCGCAGTCTGCATCAAGGGCGAGACCGTTGGTGCAGAGTGGTATGAGCAACGCCTGATCGGTGAGTTTGCGGAAGTGGATAGCGCAGCTGAGCGGATCGAGGCCGTGGAGGCGATGCGCCGCGGTGAGAGCAGGACGCCTGACTTCGAGACCCAACGTCGGGACGGCCTGTTTAAGGCCGATCAACTGTTCGCGGTGTTTGAGCAGGCGGACGTGATCGCGCTTACGTTTCGGCTGACGCGGGCTACGTTCGATGCCTACAGGGATCTGGGATGGCCGATAGACGATTGACGAAGTGGCAGCAAAGCGCCCAGAATGCAGGCGCGTAAGCGAGTCTGAACGCCTCAGCCCGAGCGTAGATCGCCGCAGCGAACTCGCCGGCCAGGCTCCCGCGCGATTATGGCGAGTTGGTTCTCGGCACGTCGCGACCATGGGGAAAGGCGGCTGCGTCGCAGGACAGTTTCTGCTGGCAGATTTCCAAACTATCCCTTGCAGCGAATCCAGGCGCCAGCGAAACTGTCGTGATGGTCAAACGAAACGTTACGCGCCGTGCTGCGCTTGGTGGCATCGTCGGCGCCGCCGCCGTCCCCTCTGTCGCAGCCGCAGAACTGGCGCGCGATCGAGTCTCGGATATCGTTGAGTTTCAGCGTATCTTCGTGGACTTACCTTTGGCAGAAGCCGAAGGGGCTACGCCTAATGGTGCATTCTTCAAGCGGGTCGATTCTAGCGCCGGCCTGGCAGAAGTTCGCCAGCGCACAGCGGACGGCTCTGATCTTCTCTACAACGAGAGAACCGCCGCCGCCCTCGCGTCACCCGACGGTGACACGATGATAGGTTCCGATGACGGGCACGGTGGCGCTCTCTGGAGCACCATCGCGGGCTTCATCGGCTATCTTCGGTCCTCCGTCGGCGCGACGGTACTCGGCTTCGTACAGGCCGGGGTCGATGCAATCACTGAGACGCTGCAGAGCGCGGTACGTAGGCAAGGCATCTACCCTGAGCAGTTTGGCGCCGTCGGCGATGGCAAAACTGACGATCTCCTTGCCATCACCAGGGCTGCGGCGGCAGTCGCTGCCAATCCTGGATGTGCTCTCGTCTTCCAGAACAGGCGGTATGCGGCGAGCAACACGATCGACCTTTCAGAAGTGCCGGTCGTACGAGCACAGAACTCCGAACTCGTCCCGCTGCACGATGGGATCGCCGTGCGATACGCTGCGCCCCCTGGGCAGCGACTGCTCGGCCCTCGCATTACCGGGGGACTGAAGGTCCAGTGGCCGAATTACGACTTCACCAAGGACCGCGTGGGGTTCTACTTTCAGAACGTCTATCACGGCCACTTTGAGATCTCAGGCTCGTATGCCACGAGAGGGGTCTGGCTTCACGCCAATGGCAAAGGCTGCGTGTATAATCGGTTCATCTTCGGCGAGATGCACCACCACAACGTTGGCGTCTGGCTTTCCGCTGAGACTTCTGAGAGCTGGGTCAACTCGAACGAGTTCATCAGTGGCCGGTGGTTCGGCGGCGATGACGGTTTCTCCTTTGCCGGAGCGCTTTACGAACCGCAGGCGGGCCACATCTACATCGACGACTCTGTCTACGCACCGAATGGCAACTGGTTCACTGACAACTCGCTAGAGTGGGTTGGGCAAGGCTTTAAGCTGGCGCGGCTGGCAGGTACGCGTAATCGCTTTTCTCCCAAGCGCTGCGAGTGCTTCGGCGCCGACACCACTTGGATTGTCGATACCGGCGTCGAGAACCGGATCGACAGCGACAATGTGCCCTATATCGAAGGATATGATCCGAATGCCGGCCCGGGCCAGCGCATCGATGTATCTGGAGCAACCCGCCCGATCGTCCTTGGGATGGCCGGCTACAAGAAGATGCAGTCACAAGCTCAGAACTTCGAGACGACCAGTTCGTCAGGGCCCGCGGTTCGAGGGACGAACACCGGTACCGGGCCGGGTGTGGTGGCGAAAAATGCGTCTTCGGGTTCAAATCCCGCCATCGTGGTGGAAGGCCCAGCCGGCAACGCAGCAGTTGCCATCCCGGCTGCGGGCACATGGACCGTCCACAACGGCACGAAGAAGGTTACCTGGCAGGCCTCGGCCGCTCCAACAACGGGCACCTGGACGCGTGGCGACATCGTGTATTTCACAAACCCCGCTGCCGGCGGTCACGTCGGTGCTGTATGTGTCGCGAGCGGCAATCCGGGTTCTTGGAAGAATTTCGGGTCGATTGAAGCATGACCCCGCCGTCGACGTCAGGCGGGGTGTGCTGTCAATCGGCCGACCAGCTGCTTTTCAAGCGCTTGGATTCTTCTTTCTCGCTCCCGCAACCTGCGTGCTGGATTGCCGCAATAGATGCCCCACGGGGCCCGAGACTTGTGGACGAGGCTAAGGATGTCAACTGCAGGCGCGGAATCGCCGCACAAGTAGCACTGCGCGCACGATAAAAGCCGAACAAAACTCCAGCTAAATATGTTTTGGTGACGAGCGCAGCTCCGGCCAATACATGCTCGAGGCGCCTCGGCCGCGTTGTCGATTGTGCTGTCGACGCGGAAGACGCGGGCGACCTCATCGTTCGAGCGGGTCATGCGGTAGAGGTTACAAATCTCGAAGCCTCACTTGCTTGGATAGCCGAATCCGAAAGCGATCCGCTCCCTCTCGGGCTTGGCAGCCCAGCGACGCGCCTCGACGACATGCTGCGCCATCGATGTTCCGTCTGCCAGTTCATGATGCGGGTGCGCATCAAGGAAGCGCTGCGCCGCGTCGATCATGCAGAAGTAGAACGCCTTCGTGTGGCCATTATAGCCGTCTCGCCCGTGCATGGCGAACTGGCCAGCACCGAGATTTTCGTGAAGCCAGATCTCCTCGGCCGACCAGCGGAGGAAATCCGATGGTCGGTCCCTGATCAGCACCCGAATAGGAAAGGCGCGTTCGTCGATCACGCGCGGGAGTGTGGAGCGGCGGGCCATGCCCTCGCGATGCGCGCCGCCACCCGAGTCGGTCAAGCACTCTTGTTCCAGCTATGTTCCCCAACATCCTGCGCCTGCCTTTACTCGCGCGGCCGGCGGATTCTGAGATCAAATCGCGTTGAACAGCGATGCGACCAGAACGAAAAATGAAGCGCCGATCAGCGCACCGAAGATCAGCCGCTCGATCCGCTGCGCAAGGCCGGCGCGCTCCTCCGGCTCGTCACCCCAAGGCTTCATGCGTTACCCCCTGCCGGAAGCGTAGCGCAAATGCATGGCCTCAACCATGTTCTTGACCCGAAGTTTCGCCAGCAAATTAGCGCGATGGATCTCGACGGTGCGGGGGCTTATCCCGAGGGCTTGCGCTACCTCTTTGTTGACGCTTCCCTGAGCCAGCTGCTCAAAGACCTCCTTTTCTCGCCTGGTCAGCGCACTCAGACGCCGCTGCGCAATGGACAAACGCTCCCACGCCTCTGCATGCGCCTTGGCCTCGCCGACGATGCGCGCAATCACTTCGCGCCACGCGGCCGGCGGCAGCCTCAAGTCCAAGTAATCTAAGGCGCCCGCCTTCATGGCTGCTACGACCTTATCTGCGCGGACTTCAGTCGAGGTCATGACGATTGGCAGTCGCTCGGCCATCGCCCTGATGTCTCGAAGGGTTCCCTCGCCGCCCTCCCATTCGCCAGCCTCGCGAATCAATAACACGCCATCCATCGGTCCGCCGTGCCTCATCTCCCAGACGCTGGCATAGACATGCACATGGTGGCCATGACCGGCCGCGGTCTCCCGAAGTGCCGCCCCGATCGTTGGATCGGGCTCAACAATATGAAATGCGGGCCGCGGTGGCCCTGAACAGGCGGGAGAAGCCGCTGCATCCTCAAGGGGAGCGACCTGCGGCGCGTTCACGAGGAGCGCTCCATGCGCGACGCACGGACGCCCACAGGAGCAAGGCGATGGCGATCCAAAAAGGAAACCTGAGGAAGATTGCGTAAACGATCTCGAACATGGCCTCGTCGATGAGGCGCAAGATGTGACCCAGGACCGAGATCAATTGAAGTGAGCATACCCATAAGGTCCAAATCCTGTCGGCCTTCAGAGCGACGAAGAGGAACGCCGCAAGGCCGCACAGATCGATTCCGAAGTGCCAGAGGTCGACGACGCGATATGTCTCGGCGCCAGGAAAGATCAGGTGGAACACTCGATCGATCACCACCCAGGCGATCATGATCGTTGCGATCGATCGTTCGGGCCAGCCCCCGCGCCAGAATGCAATCGCTGTAGCGACCGCTAGAAGCGCCAGTTGGAGCACGTAGAGCATCGGGTGGCATTCACCCGAACGATCGAAAGGGTCAATCTAACTCGCCTCTGCAAGTTGGGCGCCGGTATGGATACTCGGCAGATCGGGGCAATTGGGCTCCTCTGGTCCGGCGATGATTTTATGCGCGCTGCGCATTTCGCCGTGCGCTCGCGCGACTTCGCCCTGCGCAGAGTTCAGATTCGCGAGAGCACGCTGCGCTCGGAGAAGCGCGGGCTGCGCGCAAACAGCCGCTTCGTGCGACCGATACTCGGATCGGGCGTTCACGATCTCCTGGATCAGTGAAGTAACTTTCAGGACGGCCTCGTCGACCGCAATCTCCGTTTCCGTAACTGCCTTCTGGAGCCGCATCGTCGCGACATCTACCGTAAGCATAGTGGGCCTCCCCCCGAGAGCGTTGCTTCGCTCGTGGCGGCCCATCGGTCCTACGGTTCGAACAGAGATTGGAGACCGTTCGCGATCCCGAGCCCGACCAGCAGAAGCGCGCCAATCGACAGCGTTCCTGCGATGATGAGGCCCAATCTCCCTGCCGTTCCAATCGCCTTTGGATCCAGCCACGATGCGCTCCGCAGGACGGGCGGACTTTCAACTGCGGGAGATGAGGATGATTGCGACCCGCCTCCCTCTGCCCCGCCCTGCGAAGCGCCGGTAGGTGGTTCCACGGAATCGACCAGCGGCGTGACGGGGAGCGTCTGCCCGGGGAACGATTCCCCGTATTTGGCGAGGCCGTAGATCCGCGCCGCTTCCTGGCGTGTGGCGGCCCCGAGCTTGATCCGCGCGGCATCGAGCCGCTTGTCGACGGACTTGTGCGAGATGCCGAGCTCGCGCGCGATCTCTTTGGACGACATGCGCCGGAGCACGAGCTCCAGCACTTCCGACTGCTTGTCGGTGAGGGTTTCGATCGGATCGTTCTGCATGGCCCAGCACCGGTAGGATGCTGTTAACTGACGCGGCGGTCAAAGCATTCCTGCAATTGCAGCTATTCCCCGCACCACCCTTCCCTGTGTCCGCTCCACGTCCGCGCGAGGCCTTTCGTGACAAGCTGATTGCCGACAGAGCCGCGGCCGTTCGTGATAATCGCGAGCGTGCGGCCGTAGCGGTCCTCGCGCTCGCGCTGGATCTGGAACGGCGCGGAGTTGAGGATTGCGAGCAGCCGATCACGCGCCTGGCGCGCGCGGGCTATCTCGCTTGGGCACTCACCCTTGAGCTCGGGCGTGTCGATGTCGGCAATCCGCACCTTCTCGCCGGCAAGCCAGAAGGTATCACCGTCGACCACGCAGTTATCGCGCGGGCCCGGCGCGCAGAGGGTTAGGGCAATCGCAGCGAAGATCATGGACTACGCTGCTAGCGCAGCCGCCCCCTCCGATGAAAGTATGAGCGGGTCCCGCACGGGACCCGCAACATGAATTAACTGTTCTCCCTGGCCTCTTCTTGAAGGCACTGGAAGTACCGCATGGTAGCGCCTGCCTGGCAGCCGACATCCTGACCGCAGCCTGCCATTTCGCTCGAGTGAATAGTGGCGCACTGACCCGGCGTGGCAGATGCCGGCGTAGCCGAAATTAGTCCAAGGCTACCTAACGCACCGAATGCAGCAAGGGCCGAGAGACGAATAGCCTTCATATCATACCTCTCCTGTCATTTATTACTTCAAGACTCGCAGGGTAGGTAGGGGGCCCAATGGCGTCAACTACATTGCGGCGTTCGCAATTTCTCTGTCGATGGCGAAGTGCTTCGATGGCGCGGTTGCCTACAAGTCCGGCGAACAGCTGATCAGGGTGCGGCGAAGATCAGGGGGTTGTGGCCGGTATGGCATCGGCAGGGGAGAGGCCACACCTCGCGAACGAATAGAGCCAAGTATCTATCGCCTGTGGTGAGCGATCCACTTGGCTCGCGATGGGGCGCACAGCGTCGCAATACTCGGTGTAATCAGCTACTCGGAAGGGAGCCCGATCGGAACGAGATCGTAGCACGCCGAACATCGTGAGCGTACGCCAAGCGTGCCTGTCGATGACAGGCCATCGATCTGGTAAACACCACGCAAGTACGGCCGAAGCGACGGCGACCCCCACACCGTTAAGGGTGATCAGGTTCGTGATGGCAGATTGATCATCCTCAGCGGCGAAGGCAGCGCGCGAAGCAGCGCGCACGGCTGCTTCCGAATTTGCGCGAAGATTGCGCTCAATCCGCGCACGATCCTGCACCTTGAATAGCTTCGCGTGACCAATGATGAGTAGCTCATCCAAGCCGATCTCATTTCGAGCCTTCGTGCCGGAGAGAACCTCGACGACATCCGTCGCTCCGCTCTGCAAGCTCTGAAACGTACGAAACAGAATCGGATGCCCGGTTATGGCGGAGCAAAGCATCTGCTGAGCAGGCGACATTTGGAGACTACCAACCACCTATTGCGAGGTCCCATCATCTTCCCGGGTCGGATCGGGGTCATCGACCAGCGGACCCGGATCAATGGCGGGAGGTGCCACGGCTTCGACCGGCTGAACCGCTCTTGCCTGGACCGGTACAGGCGCGAGGCTAGCTCCTTCCGGCAGCGCGACTGGCAAATCGGATTCGAGCGTGGCCATGAGTTCGCGACCTTGAGGGATCACACCGCTCCGACCCGTAATGAACCCAGCGAAAATGCCTGCTGCGATCACGCCGCCTACCGTGGCGAGAGTGGCGCCGTTTCCTTCCTGACGATATGTGCCATCGACATTGATGCGTCGCCCGGCGAACTCAAGATATTCGAGCTCGATATCCATCTTGCCGGACTTGCCAAAAGCGCCTCGGCTTGTCAGCCAAGTGATCCGACCGATTGCTTTCGTGCCCTCAGGAATGACAACGAAGTCGCCCAACATTACCGGAGCGGCGACGGCGAGGTTGAATTGATCTCCTTCCTCCCAGCCTCTGCCCTTTGTGGTCACTTCCTGCGTCATCTTTAGTGCGATCTCGGTCCCCGCGGGCAGCACCGTCGCGGGCTGCGGAGCGGCACGGACAGCTTGGATCGGCAGCGGTGATTGAGTGCTCTGCGCAGCAAGCGGCACAGCAACGACAGCGGCAGTCGCCGCCAAGAGCGTGATTTTCATGATACCCCCAATAAGCGAACGCTTCCCCAAGCGCTCGTGAGGGATAGTGCAAGAAATTCAGAGAAATTCCAGAAGAATCTCCTTTTGCGCCTATTGGACAGGGGCCACGGCAGCCATCCTGCTACAAGCCGACGACGGCGAACAATGCTTGTAGCATCCAGTATCCTACTGAAATCACGAGCAGGAAGAACAGGAGCGCGAACTCAAATTCGGATCGGTCTGGATCGGGGCGCATACCAGCCGCTAACCCGCTAGGCGTCATGTAGAAACGTGGAAAAGGCGGGGATCGCCTAGGTTCAACCCACTCGAAGCAGAACTCCGGCATTATGTAGCAAGCCCACCAATGCGTAGATGGTATCTACGCTGATGGTGGTGGGTGTCATCGTTTGTGGAGTGTTAGGTGGCGGAGTTGCCAGTGGGCGCGGGTTGCATAAGCAGTCCGTGCTCACTGGCTATACCCGCGAAAGCATAGCGGAAATAAGTTTCGCGCTTTTCTCCGAAAGCGTCCTCGTATTGGCAGACACCTTGGATATAAAGGGCAGACCTCCGCGCCTTGGCCTCTTCGACGGCGTAAGCAACATCATCGGTAAAGATGCGCTTCGCACATCCGAGTTCGAGGCCAGGACCGATGGTGGTCGTCCACCCTTCATCAACGGGCAGGAATGGCCGCTCCTCCTTCAAAGGATAGGGAGCAACATAACTTTCTCCCATGATGCAAGCCTTGTATGCTGGCGTCTGTCCGCAGTTCTTCAATCGGATCTGGAGCACGATTTCCCCCTCTTCAGGGTGCAATCCGATGCTGGCGTCATCAACAGCGAGATACGCTCTCAGTTGCCGCTCGTTGGACTCTCTCGCAATCCTATTAGCCTTGCGAGCCTCATAGAACGTCACAAAAACCAGCCCAATGCCAATCACGCCAACAGCGGTGCCAATGATCGCTGCGAGGCCCATATAGCGCGTCCACAGCGCCATGACCTTCTGCGCTTCAAGGTCGCGTATCGCGCGCCGGGAGGCCTTACCTCCCTCCTTGGCGCGATACTCGCAATCAATGCGCTCCGTCGTAGGGATGATCTCGGTGCAGCGCTGGCCCTCTCTGCGGGCAGCTTCACCCTCTATTTGAGTCTGATTGCTTGCTTGCCTCTCGATTAGGGACTGTACCGCCGCCGCCTCCCTGTACTGGCTATAGGAGAAAGTGAGCAGCCCAATTGCGGCCAGTGCCGCTAGCGCAATCGCACCGTATCTACCCCAATTGCCTCCAAGCATTGTATCAGAAACACCGCCGCAAATTTGCCCCGGCTGATCTTGTTCCTGATATTCGGCTCAGAGTCCATGACGCCTATGTCCGCCAGCTTCCCGACCAGGCGGGCGCAATTCGCCATATAGACGATCCGCTCTGTTTAGGGCATGCTCTCGCACATGAGGCACTGGCTAGCCCATCAGATCGAGGCTTGGCGCTGGGGCGCGGGCGTCATGGTAATGCTCGCCTTGCCGTTGCTTGGCGCTGCATTCCTTGGCGGCTGGGCCATGGCAGCGTTATCCTTGGCGCTCAGCTGGGAAGTAACCGCAGGCCTTTGGGCGCTCTGCGCAGTCCCGTTTCTGCCGATCTTCCTGCCATCGTTCGCGAGACACTTGGCGCGCATGGCCAGGACCAACCCGCCGCCATCGCCCTATGGCGCGGAGCTGCGCCACCTCAAGACTGAGCGCAAGGGCTAGCCGAATTACCCCGGCACAGTGACTCCGATACGCCCAGAGCGTCGAGAGAATTGCGCCCCGGCATCTGCCAGAGCCCGTTCAAGCTTGCCGCGCGTTTCATCAGCCACCGCCTGCCCCGCCTCGAAGCGGTGCAACGACGGATAAGACACGCCCGCCCGTTCGGCGAGTTCCTTCGCCTGCCAGCCCAAGCCTGAGCGGGCCATCTTACATTGCTTTGCGTCCATGCTGATAGAAATATATCAGATCGGGGCTTGACGCAACAAGAAGATGACTGATAGAAAGCTATCAGCCAAGGCATGAAGCCAAGGTGGGCCGAGCGAAGGCGGCAACCTTCATCCCGGCCCTGTTCCAACCTCAGCGTACGAGGTCAGACATGACAGCGACTATCCTACAGTTCCCCCAGCGCAACAAGGGCCGGGTCCGCAAATCCACCGGAGCGCGTGCGGAAGGCATGCACGCTATGAACATGCACGACGCGACCGCCGAGAACATCGAAATCTTCAACACACATCGCGAGATCGACGGGATTGAATACCTCGCTTACACACTTAGCGCTATCATCAATGTGCTACCGCCCGAAGGCCGCCAGCAGATCAAGCGCAAGGCGCTTTGCGATGCCGCACTGGGGAAAAGCGAGACGGCGCGCATCGCCGGTTCCTGCCTCGCCGGAAGCTTCAACCACACTCCCGGCACTTTCGAAGTTGGGAGGGCTTGAACATGGCAAAGCCGATCAACCGCCGCGACCTGATCGCCGGAACCGCAGCAGTGGGGGCAGCGCTTGCTGCACTCCCCCTAACCCATGGTGCCATCGCGCTCCAAGCCGTCAGTAGGACAGACGCCGCATTGGAGGCAGCATGGCAGCGCAGGATCGAGGCGCTGGACGCTTACGACCTCGTAATGGTCAACGGCGACACTCCGGAAGAAGAGGCGCTGGAGGACGCTTGGGCGCGCGAGGAAACGCTCATCACGAACACGATTGCCGAAACACCGCATGGCCTCGCCATCCAGCTTTGGCTTGCCCTCGAAGGTTCGGTTAGCAACCGCGTAGACCACGAGGCGACCAAGCATCGTGACCTTGCGCACTTCGAAGACAACGACAGCCAATTGGATTGGGACGAGCGCATTATCCTAAGCGCGCTTCGATCCCTCCACAGGCAAAGCGCAGCGTAGCCAGCCCTCCCCTGGCAGCCTTGGCCCCGCTTCGGCGGGGTCATTCTTGTCTGGGGCTCCGCCAGGGATCTCGGGAGATGGCGCGGCTGTGGATGGCTTTTTCGTTCCCCCGGACACCATGCAGTGTGATACTGATCGGGGATGGGAGAACAGAACGAGCAATCCGCAGAACCATGGGCGGGCTTTTCGGCGGACTTTCAGATTACGGGCGCGCGGATAGTCGCTACGCTTGGGAGCGACGGCGGCGCCATCGTCGAAAACCTGCGGAGGTTACACTGCAGCGAGGGCCGTCTCTATTCCATCGAGGGTACGCCTGAGGGAGACCGCCACCAGTTAGAGTACGTCTTCAGCTTCTCGGCTCGCGACGACGGCGATCCGCTGGCGGCGACGAGCGTAAGCGGCAGAATTGTGATCGCGGGCAGGCATACCAACGGACATAGGCTGGAGATCCGCGGGCATGGCTGGATCGGCTATGATGAGGCCGGGAACGTCGAGGGGCGGTTTGACTCACCTCCGGTGATCATCACTGAGGACGCAGACCCCGAAGCAGATGAGTATGAGGACGAGGTGCCGCAGGTACGGAGATTCCCCCGCTTCCCAATGCCACCGCAGTTCGTTCAAGCAACTGTGAGGGTACCAGACAGGTCAGCTGATTGGCTAGACGACGACTGAGCGGGCGCCTCGCGATAGGGACGTGAGTCCAGCTTCGGTGACGGCCTCACATCCTGCACCGCTTGCGATCGTCGTCTGTTCTCGGCAGCATCGCAGGACGACGTGTGGCTGGCGACCGTGCTTGCCCTTCGTGACGGATAGAGCGCGACACGGAGGGAGGGTGGGATATGGGCTGGCACTCTCGGGATAATGCCCCTTCGCGAGAATTGTAGTGACAGAGCATCACTGGCATATCGCACGTGGGGCGAGCCAGGAGGGGGTATGAGGAAAGTTCTGTTGATCGCGGTGCTGGCCTTGGCGGGATGCAACCAAGAAGAACCAGAGAATGTCCTTTTGAAATCAGAGCGCCGTGCCTTGGCGACCTCTCCTCCCGGTCGATACGTAATGCTCCCAGCTAAAGATGCGGAAGGAATCTACATCCTGGATACACGGCGCGGGATCGCTAGGTTTTGCCGTCCGAAGCACGATCAAGAAGGAATGGGCTGCGGGCCAGCAGCGGGCTTCTGAGCGGGTGGCGTAAGACCCTGCCAAGGGGCTCTGACCGCAAGCCCGCTTCGACGGAGCCCTTTATAGCTCACCCTCCACGTCCGCAGGGGCACTAAGCCCAAGATCGGCCGGCGTATCGATATAGCCCGCGCAAGACTTCGCCCAACGCAGCATTTCGCGCACCGTATGGAGTAACTTACTGATGGCACTTCGCTGGGCACGCGATCCGTACGCAAACTTTTGCGCCTCCAACTCGGCCATCCGATCCTCGCACGGAGCGGCCATTCCGTTGAAGCTGTGCGGTGCGCATGGCCAATTCGAGCTTCACCAGCTGCGGCCAGCACTGTACCTAAGGGCGAATGGGGGAGCCATCGTCATTCTGGCGGGAAGTCCTGCGGCAAGCTTGGCGCAGCTATTTCTCCTACCTCAAGAGCAGCCGGGAGCACATCATCGGTTTCGCGATCACAAGCGCCATTGTGTTTACAATTCTTTATTGGGTACCGAGATTGGGCAATTGGCGCGACGAATTCGGGCCCACTGCTGCCGCAGCGATCGCGGTAATGGCGACAGCAGCACTACGATTTTTCCTTGTGGATCTGCTGAGAGCCCCGGCGCGGGTCTACCGCCAAACGTATGATAGGGCACGCAAGCTGGAAAATATTCTGGCCCGAGATGCGCGGACCGAAGAGGTCGAGGCCCAAATCCACGAGCTCTATTGGGAGGGGCGTCGGATGTATGAAGAACAAGGAAGCTACGACTTCTGGAAAGGCGAAGCACCTCTGGCATGGCTCAGGCGAGCGCGAGATGTCGTTGAACAGCACTACGGCCGTTCAATCCTATTCATCTACGATACCCACGACCGACCAGCACACCTAACGAAGAAGGTGGGCATAGATTATCCCGCAGAGTATCAAGATATGGGACCGATCCTCAAACGCGTTCTGATTGCCGTTTCGGCTCTGGAATCGATAAGCATCTACCCCCCTAAGTTGGAGCAGCTGCAAAGGCAGCATCCCGAAATTTTAGATCGTGACCTGGGGCGCAGCGCTTAATGCCGTGAGCGCCCCCTCACAGCCCCTCAAGCCCCGCCGCCCCGTCAGCAAGGACCGCTCGCAGCATTCTTTCAAGGGCACGCGTATCCGCACTGTAGCGCCCATGCTTGAGGGCGTTTCGGTTACCGGGCGCCCCTGTCGATTTCCCCCCGTGCAGGTTGCAGCGCTTCTTCCCTCTCATCGCCGGTCGCTGGCACGCCGTTCCACGACGGGTCATAGCCAAGCATCGCGGAGCCGAATGCGCTGCCTTCATGCTGTTCATGGGCTGGTGTCCGACTTTCTGTTGCAGGAGGGGGGCAATTGATCGCCGTTTGCGTTCGCGCATCGACATAGACGTGGCGCACAGTTTGTTCCGCTCCCCGCTGGAGCTTGGCCAAGGTTTCGGCCTGTCGGGCGTAGAGGTTCAGCAGCTTCGTTGAGAGATTGCCGAAGGCGCTCATTTGTTCGACGAACTCAGACTTCCCGACCTTAGCCAACGCTGCCATTGCCGCATCGTGAGTTGCGGCCATCTGGGTTAGCAGCGTGCTTTGCACCGTATCCTGCGGATTGCCGCCCCGAACGAAGGCAAGCGAAGCACACATGTTCTGACTTGTCGCGCCGCCACGGCTCGACGATCCATGATAGCTCGCAAGGTTGTTCAGCCGCTCGTCAATCAGATCTTGCGAGTTGGTGGCGAACGTCTCGGCCTGCCTCAGGACTTGGAGCGTCGCCTTTCCCCCGCCAGGGATCAGCCGCACTACGCCGTCGATGCGCTCAACTGTCAGCGTGGGCGCAACAGGGTGCTCCCAGAAGGCCCGCATGAGTGTCACCGCCCCGCGCTTCTCCCGCTCGGTCCACTCGGCCCAATCAGGAATTTGCTCGGCGAAGCGCTCTGCAATTTGCTCGTCGGTCCCATCCGCCCAGACCAAATAGGCTATCGGTGTTTTCTTCGGTGTATCATCACCGGCAGACACGCGCTTGCGGCCCCGCCGTTTCGCGGCTGTTGCCGCAACCTTCCGACCAGCGCTTGTTTTCCCGCGCTTCGATGGCGCTTCGTGCTCTGTCATGGTCATATCTCCCAGAGCGCGGGAAGGTCGCCCGCGCCTGTCCTGTTGAATAGCTTGGACACACCCCACGAACGCCAACGCGCTTGCTCGCTGTCCATGATGAGGCTGCGGTTATCGCCCAGCCGATCAATCAACCCCCCGCAGCCTGAGCCCGGAAGGTAGATCCCGAACACATCTGACGTTGACCACCCCGCCATTGCGGCAGCCCGGCCAAACCCCTCCAGCCACCAGAACGAGGTGTCGCAAAGCGTTTGCCACCGCCCCATTGTGAAGCCCTCGGGCGGCTGGCACAGATCGAGCGCAGACAGGGACGCCCGCCACAACCTGAGGGCGCTTAGTGGAGCGAGGGCAGTAGGGACACTAGGGACACTAGCTCCGTTCTCGGGCGCCTGCGGATGGGTATTGTCCCTATTGTCCCTATTGTCCTTACGGCGCAGGGCTTCCTCTGCCATCGAACGCCAGCCGCTCATTTCAGCACCTTTGGATTGACGGCGTAATCTTTGCGGGGCTGACCAGGCGTGCCTTCACGGCTGAAATCCGGTCGAAGCCATCCAGCGTTTTCCAAGTGCTCCATCGCCTCTTCCAGCGCGCCTCTCGGCTGGAGCGGCTTGAGGTGCGGCTTGTGCGGGTGGCGCCGCATATCGCGCAGATTGACGACCGCGAGGTTCGCCTTGCAGATATACCGGGCAAGCAGCGCCGCGTTCCGTTCGCCTTCCGGCACCGCTGCATCCCCATAGACCCGCGCCGCCATCGGCTTGGCGTAATCTTCAACCCATGTGATCGCGGCCGCTAGGGAGGCGTCGGAAATCTCGCCGGGCTCGCCGCCGCCGCCGGCGAATGCCCATGCCGTCAACTCAGACACAAGCGCCAGCCGTAACGCGGCACCGCTCATCTTGCCTACGAACGCTTCGTAGAGATTGCCACCGTCGCCCGATGTTGAGGCGTTATCAACATCCCACCTCTCGAACATCGCAGCCGCGCGAGGCGCGAGGGGCAGAACGATAGCCTGTTGCTTGCCATCAGCGTCCGTCCCCCACCCGAGCATTTCGAGCCGCTGATATGCAGATTCGAGGCGCGATATATCCACACGGGCATTCGGTCGGCGGGGCAGCAACTTATCCGGCCATGCCCAAATGATGCGGGGCACCAACCCATCGTTAGCCCCACCCAGCAGCGGGACGATTTTATCGGGCTGGATTGAGCCGAGAACCGAGATTCCGCAGAAGTCCACATGGATCGAACCCGAACCCTTGCGCGTGACGCTATGGGGGCGACCACCGAATGCCGAAAGCCAGAAGGGACGCCCCCCGCTGGTGTATTTGTCGAACGACTCCAGCCACCCGGCCAGCTCGTCGTTGTAGCAAAGCACCCCTTGGGGATTGCCTGCGAGCACCGAAACCGCCGCCTCCGGGGTTACGTCCGAAATGATCGGGCATCGCTCTTGCGGTTCGTCAGGCTCGACCGCCATCGGTGGCAACGGTGGGCACGGTTCCGTTGTCCCGGCCACCTTCTTGACTTCCTCCTGCCATTTGGACCGCTCAGCTTTCGCGCGTTCGCAATCGGCCTGCCAGGAACGTCGGACGGATTCGTAATCCTCTCGCGCATCGTGCCGTATGGCCCACAAGGGCTTCGTCATTACGTCGAGCGGGGCCGACTTGCGGGAGCTAGGATCGCCCAGAGCAGCACACCACAGGATACATGGTTCGGACCAATCCAATCCGTAGGGCGACACCCGGCGCTTGCCACCAACCACGCTGGCGGCAGCCGAAAGGTAGGCAATGGCGGCATAGTCGGGCGCGGTTGAGGTCGATTCCGCAACCTGTTCGATGACCGACCACGCGGGGCCGAACAGTTCAGCAGGCATGGACACGGCGGGCCGGCGCCCGTTGTTAACGAGCGTCATATCCGGTGCGGGCCATAGGTCGATTGTCTCGGCGTTCGCGAACGCCTCTTGAATGGTCGCAGCAGTCATGCGCGCCCCCTAAGTTGGTCGTTGAAGTCTTTGTGCGGCGCGGACGGGAAGAACACGCTAGATCGCAGCCCTCGCAGCGAGAACGCCTCCGCTGCCCTTGCCGCGGCCTCGCGCCCCGCGTCGTCATTGTCGCCGCCCACAGCCACTTCCCGCACCGGATCGGGAAAGCGCATCGAGGGGAGCATGGCAGAGCCAGCGGCGACCCAGACAGACGCTCCGAGTTCCTGGCGGAGAGCCATGCCATCCTCGAAACCTTCGCAAACAACTAGCTTGGGAGCGAGCGCAGCAAGGCGGATAGCGCCGCCCGACACTCGCCCGAGGCTCAGCTTTGGCGCAGGGACATCAGCCTTTCCCCGGCCGTCGTCGGCAAGGTAGGTTCGCTGAATGCCCTGTAGCGGCCCGTCAGGGGACGACACGCAGCAAACGAGGCAGGGGAGCGTCCTTCCTCGCCTGCCATACGGGAGAACGCTGTATCGGACGCTGAGAGGCGCAGCGATGGAGATACCGCGCCACCGCAGATAGGCTTCCCCGGGCGTGCCCTCGACCGGACCCGCGGCGCGCCATATCGAACGAGCCTCGTCCACCCGATCGCTCGCATCGTCGACAGGCGGAAGGCGCGGCAACTCGACCTTTGGAAGATCCCCGCCGGTCAGCATTTCCGCCGCTTCGCGCAGCCCGACGCCATGCAGCGCCCCGATGAAGTCGAGAACGTCCCCGCTGGCGCCGCAGCCGAAGCACTGGAAGCGCTTGCCATCGTCAAAGATCGTGAACGAGGGGGAGCGGTCGTTATGTAACGGACAGCAGGCTTTCCACTCCCGCCCGGCGCGCTGGAGCTTCACGACAGCCCCCACGACTTCGGGCAGGGCATGGGATTGCTTAATCGCGTCTAGGTCGATCATGCCGCAAGCCTTTCCCCGAACCGTGCCGAGAGCCGGTCCAGCCAGTAGCTTTGCCCCGAGGTGGGCGGAGCGGATTGCAGCAGGACGACTTGCAGAAAGTCGCCCTCCCATTGGCTTTGGGGAGCGCGTGCCTGGAGCAATTGCTTTGCCGTGAACTGGTGAAGGGCATAGAACCCCCCATCCAGTTCAGCAGTAGACGGCAGGCGCCAGAAGCCATCCCACGGTTGCAGCCCTTCGGCGGGCGAGCCGCTGCGGGCGCTCACAGCGCGTCAACCTGGTGGGGTTCAGCGTCCAGAGCCGCGAATGCCTGACGCAGCAACTTGTCGGCGTCCGCAGGCTTGATCCGCCCTCGCCCGAAGAGGCCCACACCGCGAAGCCATCCATCAGCATCGGAAGGAAGGGCGCGGCGCTTCACATCCCACGCATTGCGAGACGCCCACAGCCCAGCCTCAAAGCGTTGCAATTCGCGCAGGATTCCGCTATCTTCACCTTGCTCTTCGCCGCCAAGCTGAGCATTCTTTTCGGAGCCGCGCGATCCCTTCTGCAAAGACAGGATCGGGCGGCTTTGGCCTTTACGGCTGGCCGAATAACCATCCCTGATGCAGACCACCGATCACGCGACCTCACCAAGCTTAGCGGCAATCCAGGCGTCGATGGCAGCGCTATCCCAAGCTACACGGTTGTCTGAAATTCTGATTGGGGCGGGAAATTCATTCCGCGCGATTTTCGCGTAAATCGTTGATCGCGAAAACGGAACGCGCTGCTGCACATCCCGCAGAGACTCTAAGGATCGAACAGGTTGAGCCGTCATTATGGCCTCCCACTACCGTCCCCGTTGGACGGCCTAGGAGCCCTTGGTGCCCGATTGGACGCCGCCTGAAAAAATGGGCAAATTAGAAAACTTCGGCAGCTATTCGCCCATTGCCCTCAGCGCCTTAAGTATGGGGTGGCGCGCTATAGCAGTTGCCAGCGCCTCATCGCTTTTGCGAACGTCAAGCTCATCCATCACACCGGCGACGAAGCGGAAGAACGGCCCGTCGGGACTGACTTGATCCGGACGCGACAGGCCAGGGAAGTGCCGCCAGAACATAAAGAAGATGCCGCCCAACTCACCGATCAGGGCAGCGAAGGCCTCGTCGGGTCTTCTTCGAGCAACGCTTTCGTCCCTAATGCCGCTAGCGTCCCGGTCGGCCATCGCCGACGCCCAGCGCTGTAGGTTGTCCAGTGCTGCAATGCTCTCGGCAACAGCCTCGTGGCCACTTTCAGCACCTTCTGACGCCGCTTGCGCCCACAGACCACCAGCACCGAGACTCTCGAGAAGATCACCATTCGGACCTCGCAGGAGCGTCAGAACAGCGGCGGTTCGCACCGCGACTTTTCGTGCAAGCTCAGCCCGCATCCTTGGGTTGGAGCTTGTCTGCAATCTTTCATTCCACGCCCACCGACCCGCAGCACTGTTTAGCCGCCAGGCGAGCTGCGCGAAAAGCATATCATCGGGAGCAGCCGCGATGTCCGGATTGTGTTCATCTGGATCGAGGCGAGCAGGAAGGCCGACACGGTTTGCAATCTGCCGCGCCGTCTCAACTGAGAATGTTCGCTGAAGGGCATATAGATCAGCGATGCTCTTTGATGGCACATGCCCCCGCGCGGTGGTCACGTCACGCTCCCTAACCTTAGAGGGATCTGGACAACCTCGCCGGAGGTCCCGCCAGCATAGCGCCCCCAAGCATCAAGCAGGGTGCGGCGCATTTCGAGAAACTTAGCACGCTGATACGCCCGGATTACTTGATCGGGGATCGTGTGAGACAGCGCCGCCTCGGCCACGGCATCGGGAATGCTCGGCATCCTTTCCGCCGCCCAGGTGCGGAAGGTCGAGCGGAAGCCGTGGACCGTGTATCCGGTGGGGCGAGCAATCTTGCCAAGCGTCATATCGCTAAGCTGCCGACCAGCAGCGCCGGGAAAGACGAGGCAATCCTTTTGCGAGGTCCGCCGCGCCCGCACCCGTTCAAGCACCGCCACAGCCTCCGGTGAGAGCGTGACGGTGTGGGCCTTGCCATTCTTCATTAGAGCGCCGGGGCGGTGCCACTCGGCAGCCTCCAGGTCGATATGCGACCACATGGCCGAGCGGACTTCACCGCTACGGGCCGCCGTGTAGATCGTGAACAGCAGCGCCAGCCGCCCAACGGTTTCGTTGCCAGCGTTCAACTTCACCACGAACGGCGGCAATTCCTCATAAGGCATGGAGGCAAAGTTGCCCGCCTCGACCTGCCGGGAGAGCAGCGGGCGCAGACCATCGCGAGGCGCGCCCGTAGAGCGCCAGCCATGCCCCTTGGCGTAGTCTAGAACTACACCGATGCGCTGGCGCAGCTTACGCGCCGCAGCGGGCTTAGCGGTCCACAGGGGCGAGAGGACCGCGAGGATGTCCTTCTCGTCTATCGAATCCACCCGCAGGTTGCCGATCTTCGGGAACACATGGAGCTTGAGCGTCGAAAGAAATGCCGAGGCGTGGCGGTCGGACCAACCCGGCGCTAGCGCCTCGTGGCAGGCTTCCGCCGCCTCTTTGAACGAAGGGGGGGCTTGCTCGCGCTTGTCCCGCGCCGCAATGGGATCGCCACCCGTGCGGGCCACCTTGCGAAGCTCCCGCCCCTTTTCGCGGGCTTCCTCCAAAGTCAGATCGGAAACTGAGCCCAGCCCAATATCACGCCGCCGCCCGTTAGCCTGGACGCGGATCATCCACGACTTAGCCCCCGCCTTTGAGACGAGCAGATAAAGGCCCGCTCCGTCGCCGTGACGACCGGGCTTTGCGTTCTTGACCTTCAAGGCGGTTAGCTTCGCCACGCCGCTCCCACAATCGCTCCCACACTATGGGGCGGCTGCGGTTGGATTGCAATAGATGCGGCTGGACAGGCTGGAGAGTTGTCCCCTCCGGGAAACGGGCCAATTACGGACCCGGCTGGACAGTATCGGATTGGAAGGTTGGATGCCCCGTGAGGATTCGAACCTCAATTGACGGAGTCAGAGTCCGTAGTCTTACCATTAGACGACGGGGCAATGCGCGAGTGTGGTCGCGAGGGGGCGCATCTAGTTTTGCGCGGAGCCCAGGTCAAGCCCGCTCTGGCCTGCGCGCTTGCCCCCGCCTGCTCCGCGCGCTAGCATCGGTGCCAGGTCCCCGCGCAAGCACGTGCGGGTGGAATTGAAAGTATTGAAGTATGGCGGATTTTTCTCCGCCGGACAGTGACAGGAGACAAGGCGCACGAGGGGGCAAGACGTCCGGCAAGGTAGCCGATTTCCGCTACAAGCGCCCCGCGCCTACCGACAAGACCAAGCCCGGGACCCGCCCGGCCCGCCGCTCGGACGCCCATTCGAATGTCCATCCGAATGGGAGGGGAGGCGAGCCGCGCACCGCAGCGCCGCACCGGGGGCAGGCCTACGCGGCGCTCGATCTCGGCACCAACAACTGCCGCCTGCTGATCGCGCGGCCCGCAGGTGAGAATTTCACCGTGATCGACGCCTTCAGCCGCGTGGTGCGCCTCGGCGAAGGGCTCGCCATGTCGGGGCGGCTCAGCGATGCGGCGATGGAGCGCGCGCTCGGCGCGCTGCGGGTCTGCGCCGAGAAGCTGCGCCGGCGCCACGTCTATCTCGCCCGTTCAGTGGCGACCGAGGCCTGCCGCCGTGCGGTCAACGGCGCCGAGTTCATCGAGCGCGTCCGGCAGGAGACCGGCATCGTGCTCGACGTCATCTCGGCGCAGGAGGAAGCGCGGCTCGCCGTGCTCGGCTGCCACATCCTGCTCGAGCGCGGACAAGGACCGGCGGTGATCTTCGACATCGGCGGGGGTTCGACCGAGCTCGTTCTGATCGAGCCCGACGGTCCGGTGCCGCGTATCCTCGACTGGCAGAGCGTGCCCTGGGGCGTGGTCTCACTGACGGACATGGTCGCGAGGGGCGAGAGGACGCCGGAAGGGCGCCTCGCCCGCTATGCGGAAATGCGGCGCGTCGTCGCGGAAAGCTTCGCCCCTTTCGCCGAGCGGATCGCCGGCGCTGCGGAGACCGAGCGCGAGATCCGGCTCCTCGGTACCAGCGGCACGGTGACGACGCTCGCCAGCGTCCATCTCGAACTGCCGCAGTACGACAGGCGCGCGGTGGACGGACTGATCGTCCCGTCGGGAGACATGCGCGCCATCAGCGCGCGCCTCGCGGCGATGAGCGCGGAGGAGCGCGGCCGGCTGCCGTGCATCGGCAACGACCGGGCGGAGCTGGTCGTGGCCGGCTGCGCGATTCTCGAGGCGATCCTCGACATCTGGCCGGCCGAGCGGCTCGGAGTCGCCGACCGCGGGATACGCGAGGGCATATTGCGCAGCCTGATGGCGGCCGGCGTTGCGCCCGCCTCCGACCGCGCACCGCAAGCGTCGGCGAGGGTCTGATGGCACGCTCAGGCCGCAATCCCGACAAGCGCGTACGCAGCGCGCGCGGGCGCACCGCCTCGTCGACCCGCTGGCTCGAACGCCAGCTCAACGACCCCTACGTCCAGCAGGCGAAGGCCGAGGGCTACCGCAGCCGCGCAGCCTACAAGCTGATCGAGCTCGACGAGAAGTTCGGCCTGCTCAAAGGCGTGCGCCGTGTGGTCGATCTAGGCATCGCACCAGGGGGATGGAGCCAAGTCGTGCGCAAACAGGTGCCCAAGGCGGCGATCGTCGGCATCGACCTGCTCGAAGTCGAACCGATCGAAGGCGTCGCGATCCTGCAGATGGACTTCATGGCCGACGAGGCGCCAGCCGCGCTCGAAGCCGCGCTCGACGGCCCGCCCGATCTCATCATGTCGGACATGGCGGCGAACACCGTGGGCCACAAGCAGACCGACCACTTGCGCACCATGGGCCTGGTCGAGGCTGCGGCCTGGTTCGCGGTCGAGAACCTGGCCGAAGGCGGCGCATTCCTGGCCAAAGTGCTGGCCGGCGGCACCGACGCCGAACTGCTCACGCTGCTCAAGAAACACTTCCGCACCGTCAAGCACGCCAAGCCGCCGGCGAGCCGCAAGGGCTCGTCCGAATGGTATGTCGTGGCTCAGGGCTTCAAGGGCCGCGACTAGCGGACGGCCGCAACGGCAAGCGAGACTGCTGGAGCGATCCCGGCCGCGGCCGGGATACGAGTAATCGCCTTAGGCGCCTTCGCCGACCGGGTTGGTCTGATCGGCGCCGGGCGCAATCTCTTCGGCCTCGGGCGTTTCCGTTTCGCCGGTGGCGGCCGTTTCGGCTTCTTCCACCGGAGCGGGTTCGGGAAGTGCCGGGCCACCGCCGTTTTCGTACATGAAGCGGATGATGTTCGCACGGTCTTCGGGGCTCGAGAGGCCGGCGAAGCTCATCTTCGTGCCGGGCGCGAACGAGCGCGGGCTTTCGAGCCACGCGAACATGTTATCGTAAGTCCAGTTGCCGCCATGGCTTGAGAGCGCATCGCTGTAGGCGAAGCCCGGAGCATGCGCGCCGATCGTCGTGCCCATGATCGCGTAGAGATTCGGACCCTGGCCGGTAGCGCCGCCCTGGTTGAACGTGTGGCAGGTGCCGCAACGCGCCGTGGCGGCCGCTTCGCCCACCGCCGGGTCGGCATTCGCGAGCAGCAGGCCGATGTCGAGCGCTTCCTCGCCGCCGCCTTCTTCAATCGCGCCTTCGATCGGATAACCGCCTTCTTCCGGAGCATGCGTCGCGAAAAAGCGCGAACTCACACTCGACAGGCCAAGGCCGACGATCCCCGCGAACAGAAGCCATCCGGCGGCGGTGTTGAAACGGTCGTTCATGCGCAAAGAGATCCGAGGAATACGATTGTGGCTGTTTCGCGCGCCGCTCTAATCGGCACCCCAGCCAAGCGCAAGCCATAGTTCTTGCCCGCCGCGCAGGGCGCGCTTAGGGCCCTGCCTCGATGCAAAGCTTCCCCGCCCCCGCGCTCGCCATGGTCGAGCGAATGCGCGCCGCAGCCGCGCAGAATCCGATGCGCGCGATCGCCTTTCAGGGCGCGCCCGGCGCCAACTCCCACCGCGCCGCGGGCGAGGCCGCGCCCGATTACCTGCCTCTGCCGTGCTTCGGATTCGAGGACGCGCTCGACGCGGTGAAGGACGGGCGCGCCGGCTGCGCGATCATCCCGATCGAGAACAGCCAGCACGGCCGGGTCGCCGACATCCACTTCCTGCTGCCCCAGAGCGGCCTGTCGATCGTGGGCGAGCACTTCATGCCGATCACCCACGCGCTGATGGCGATTCCCAATGCCGACGGCAGCTTCGGCCCGTTCGAGGCGGCCTACAGCCACCCGCAGGCGCTCGGCCAGTCGCGGATGTTCCTGCGCGAACGCGGGATCGTGCCGCTAAGCCATGCCGACACCGCCGGCTCGGCCGCCTTCGTGGCGGAGAAGGGCAATCCCCGGCTCGCCGCGATCGCGCCGAAGCTCGCTGCGGAGCTCTACGGATTGCAGGTGGTGGAGGACCGGGTCGAGGACGCTGCCGACAACACCACGCGCTTCGTCGTCCTCGCGCGCGAGCCGCTCGATCCAGCCGCGCTCGATGGCGACACGGCCATGACGACCTTCGTGTTCGAAGTGAAGAACGTGCCCGCCGCGCTCTACAAGGCACTCGGCTGCTTCGCGACCAACGGCGTCAACATGACCAAACTCGAAAGCTACCAGCAGGGCGCGAGCTTCGCGGCAACAATGTTCTACGCCGATATCGTCGGCGCGCCGGGCGATCCACGGGTCGACGGCGCATTCGAGGAACTGGCGTTCCACTGCAAGGACCTGCGCCTGCTCGGGAGCTACCGCCAGGCGCGCTCGCGGCCCTGACGCGGCGCCGGCACGGGGCCGATCGCGCTTGCGCAGCGCCGGGCGACCTGCCACCACTCGTCCCCGTGGCACGGGGCGCTGGGGACATCGCAGAGGGCGGAACGGAACCAGCCGGGACCGGCTGGGACGCCGTTCGCGCCGATGACACCATCCAGTTCACACCGGTCGACCTGCCCGAACGGCAGGAGCCACCCGGCTGGCTGACAGCCCTGCTCGAAGCGCTCGGCGACCTGTTCGCACCGATCGGGCGCGCGCTCGGCATGTCGTGGCCGGTGTTCAAATGGGTCCTGCTCGCCATCGGCGTGCTGCTGGCCGGCTACCTGCTCTGGCGGCTGCTCGCCCCTGCCCTGGCCCGGCGCGAACGACCGGCCGAGGAGGAGCAGGCCTGGGCGCCCGACCGCGCCGAAGCGCTGGCGCTGCTCGAGGACGCGGACCGGCTCGCCGCCGAGGGCCGCTACGACGAGGCGACGCACTTGCTGCTCCAGCGCAGCGTCGGCCAGATCGCCGCCGCCCGGCCCGAATGGGTCGAGCCGTCCAGCACGGCGCGCGAGCTAGCCGCACTGGCGGCCTTGCCCGAAGCGGCACGCACTGCCTTCGCCGCAATCGCCGAGCGGGTCGAGCGCAGCCTCTTCGCCTTGCGTAGCTTGGGAGCGGAGGACTGGCAGGCTGCGCGCGCCGCTTACGCCGAGTTCGCGCTCCAGCGCCTTCCGGGCCGTGCGGCATGACCGGTCAAGGCGCGCCTGCGTTCAACCCCGGGGTGATGCTCGGCCTGCTGCTGTTCGGCGCCATCGCGTTCGCCGCGACGCTCTATTTCATCGGTGCCGGGGAGACCTCGCGCGGGCCCAACGATGGCGGCAGTCACGCAGCGGCAAAGGGCCTGACCGGGTACGCCGCCCTTGCCGAGATCCTCGAGGCCGAGGGGCACGAGGTCTCGCTCTCGCGCAGTCCCGGGGCCCTCGACGACGAAGCCCTGCTGATCCTGACCCCGCCTGCCTTCGCCGACGGAGAGGATATCGCCGAGCTGATCGGCAATCGCCGCTACGTCGGCCCGACGATCCTGGTCCTGCCCAAGTGGTACGCGATGGAGATACCAGAGGTCGTCCCGGTCGAGAAGGAGGACGGCTGGGTCATCCTCGGCGGTGCCGGCATGCCGTCGTGGGTCGAGGCATTCGAAAGGCAATATGCGACCAAGCTGGCGCTCGGTCCGCTCGATCCGCCGCAAGGGCCGCACTGGCAATCGGGCACCCGGCGCGGCGTGCTGCCCGATCCCAAACAGGTGCAGACGATCGCCGATGCCACGATGATCCCGCTGGTAACCGCCAGCAACGGAAACATTCTCGTCGGCTACTACGACGACGGCGGATACTATCCGGTGCTCGACGAGGCGGCGGGCCTGCCGCCGGCTGACGAGGAGGATCTCGACACCAGCCGCTGGAACTTCACGATCGTCGCCGAACCCGATCTGTTCGACAACTACGGCATGGCCGATCGCGAGCGCGCTGCGCTGGCGCACGAGATCGTCGATCTGGCGATGGAGGGCGAAGACCTGCCGATCGTGTTCGACTTGACGCTGAACGGCCTCGGGCGGACCCAGAACCTGCTCACGCTCGCCTTCGCACCGCCCTTCCTCGCCGCCACGCTGTGCCTCGCGCTGGCGATGATCGTGGTCGCCTGGCGTGCCTTCCGCCGGTTCGGCCCGCCGCTTGCGGAAGCGCGCGCGATCGCCTTCGGCAAGCGGCGGCTGGTGGCGAACGGCGCAGCTTTCATTCTGCGCACGCGGCGCCTGCATCTGCTGACCGGACCTTATATCGAGACGATGCGGCAGCGCCTCGCCGCTGCCCTGCGCCTGCGGGGGTCCGACGACGAGACGCTCGACCGCGCGATCGCCGCGCGCCTGCCCGATGCGCCGGGCTTCGCCGAGAGCGCCGCAGCGCTGCGCGAGGCGGCCCGCCCGAACGAGATCCTGCGCGCCGCGAGCGCGCTCAAATCCCTCGAAAGGAAGCTGATCCGATGACGATGACGCTCGACGATGTCCGCGCGATGGCGCAGGCGATCCGCGGCGAAGTGGGCAAGGCGATCGTCGGCCAGGACGCGACGATCGATCACCTGCTCGTCGCGCTGGTGAGCGAGGGGCATGTCCTGCTCGAAGGGCCGCCCGGCACGGCCAAGACGTTCCTCGCGCAGTGCTTCGCCTGTGCCCTGGGGCTCGACTACGGCCGCATCCAGTTCACCCCCGACCTGCTGCCGGGCGACATCCTCGGCTCCAACCTGTTCAACTTCCAGACCAGCCAGTTCACGCTTACTCGCGGACCGATCTTCTGCGAGCTGCTGCTGGCCGACGAGATCAACCGCACCCCGCCGAAGACGCAGGCCGCGCTGCTCGAAGCCATGCAGGAACGCCGCGTGACCCTCGATGGGGAGACGCATGCGCTGCCCGACCGCTTCATGGTCGTCGCGACGCAGAACCCGATCGAGAACCAGGGCGTCTATCCGCTGCCCGAAGCGCAGCTCGACCGCTTCCTGTTCAAGCTGCTGGTTCCCTATCCGAGCGAGGAAGAGGAAGCGGCGATCGTCGCCCGTTTCGGCGAGCGGCAGGGACCGCCGCGCCCGGCCGAGTTCGGCGTCGCCGCCGTCACCGATGCCGCGCGGCTGGGTGAAGCGAGCGCGGCGCTCAAGGGGGTGGCCGTCGCGAAGGAGATCGTCGACTACGTCGTGCGGCTGGTGCGCGCCACGCGCGAGAGCACGGACTTGTCGAGCGGCGCCAGCCCGCGAGCGGCCGTTCTCCTTGCGAATGCCGCCCGCGCCCGCGCTGCGCTGGAGGGGCGCGATTATGTGATCCCCGACGATGTGAAGGCTCTCGCCACCGCCGTCCTCCGTCACCGCCTGGTCCTGAGCCCCGCCGCCGAGATCGAAGGCCGCGAGGTCGAGGCGCTGGTTGCCGACCTCGTCGAGAGCACCGAGGCCCCGCGGTGACAGGCGAAGCCCAGATCCTTCCCATTTTCACGAAGCATAAACGGGGAAGACGTTCGACGTGACTTTCCCCGTCGTCCCCACGGCCCGCACCGCGTGGCTCGCTGCGCTGGCGGCGCCGCTGGCGCTGGTGATCGCCGCGGCGGCCCCGGGGGCGTGGGTGATCGCACCGGCCGCCGGGGTGGCGCTGCTCGTGCTCGCGCTGCTCGACGGCGTGCTGGCCGGGCGGATGACGGACTGGCGGCTTCACGCGCCCGCCGACGCCGAAGTCGGCGAGCCGCTGACCGTCGCCGTGCTGGCGGAGATCACCGGGCGTGCCGCGCGCACGCCGGTCGAGGTCGCACTCGCCGTCGATCCGCGGCTCGAACCGGGCGGCGGCGTGCAATTCGCCGCTCCGTTCGACCCGGCTACCGGCACTTGGCACGGCACTGCCGCGCTCACGCCCTCGCGCCGCGGGACCGCACCGGTCGAGCGCGTCTGGCTGCGCTGGTCCGGTCCACTCGGCCTCGGCGCGCGGCAGGTTAGCCACGAACTCGACCGGACGGTCCGCATCTGGCCCGATCTCGCGCCGGTCCGCAGCCCCGAGCTGCAGACGTTCCTGCGCGACGCCCAGTTCGGCCTCATCGCCCGTCGCATCCGCGGCGAAGGCACCCAGTTCGAGGCACTAAGCGAGTACGAGCCGGGCATGGACCGCCGCCGGATCGACTGGAAGGCAAGCGCGCGCCACACCCGCCTCTACGCGCGCGAGAACGAGAGCGAGCGCAACAACCAGATCGTCTTCGCCTTCGACTGCGGCCAGGCCATGTGCGAACCGGTGGGCGGACTGCCGCGGATCGACCGTGCGGTCACCGCGGCACTCACCGCATCCTACGTCGCGCTCAAGGGCGGCGACCGCGTGGCGCTGTTCGGTTTCGCCCAGCGTCCCGAGCTGTCGACGCCTTTCGTCGGCGATTCGCGCAGCTTCCACCGCCTCCAGCGCGCCGCCGCCGGGCTCGACTACCATGCGGAGGAGCCGAATTTCACGCTCGCGCTGGCGACGCTCTCCGCCCGGCTCCAGCGCCGCTCGCTGATCGTGCTGTTCTCCGACTTCACCGATCCGACCGGCGCGGAACTGATGATCGAGAGCGTCGGCCGGCTGGTCGACAGGCACCTGGTGCTGTTCGTGACCATGGAGGACGAGGACCTCGCTGCGATGTCCGCCGCGGAGCCCGGCACGCTCGACGCGCTCGCCACCGCCGTCACCGCCGATACCCTGCTGCGCCAGCGCGCGCTGGTGCTCCAACGGCTGCGGCAGATGGGCGTCGATATCATCGAGACGCCGTGGGACCGGATCGGCTATCGCCTGATCGACCGCTATCTCGAAATCAAGCGCACAGAGGCGATCGGGTGAAGGCGCCCATTCTCAAGACCCTGTTCGGCAAGGCCGATGTCGCGCCGCCGCCCGATATCGAGGCCGCCGCGCTCCGGTCCGACCGCTTCCGGCTGGAGCGCGAGCACGACTGGCGCCGGCTGGAGGACATCGTCGCGCGGATGGAGAAAGGGCGGCTGCGCGGCCTGTCCGACGAGGACGTCCTGGCGCTGCCGGCGCTTTACCGCACCGCCGCCTCCAGCCTGGCGGTGGCACGCGAGACTTCGCTGGACGCGGCAACGCTCGAATATCTCGATTCGCTCGTCCAGCGTGCCTGGTTCCAGGTCTACGGGCCGCGTCAGGGGTTCGTCGGGTGGCTGCGCCGATTTCTCGGCGGCGGGCTCAGCCGCGCGATCCGTGCGATCTGGCTCGACATCTGCATTGCGCTGGCGGTGATGGTGGCCGGCACGATCACGGGCTGGCTGCTCGTCGCACAGGACAGGGAATGGTACTACGCCTTCGTCCCGGTCCAGTTCGCCGACACGCGCGTGCCCGGCGCCAGCCGCGAGGTGCTGCTCGAAAGCCTGCAGGTGGAGAAGGACGCGCAAGGCATGTCCGCCTTCGCGGCCTTCCTGTTCAGCAACAACGCCGGGGTCTCGATCCTCGCCTTCGCGCTCGGCTTCGCCTTCGGCATTCCCTCGCTGATGCTGCTGATCCACAACATGGCGATACTCGGTGCGATGTTGTGGCTCTATGCGGATGCGGGGCTGACGCTCGAATTCGCCGCCTGGCTGAGCGTGCACGGGACGACCGAGCTGTTCGCGATCCTGCTCGCGGGCGCGGCGGGCATGCACATCGGCCGCTCGATGGCCTTCCCCGGCAGCCGCTCGATCCTCACTGCCGCTGCCGAGAGCGGGCGCCGCGGGGCGCAGGTCATGGTCGGGGTAGTGCTGATGCTGGTCGCCGCCGCGCTGCTGGAGGCCTTTCCGCGTCAACTGTTCGGGACGGAGGGGCGACTGATCATCGGCTGCGTCATGCTGTTGTTCTGGCTTGCCTACTTCTTCGCCTTCGGGCGGGAAAGAAAGGCATGACGGCCCGGGCGGCCCCGCATCTCGCGCACCGCGCCAAGCGCCGCCGCGACGTCGTCACGCCCGAAGGGATCGCGCTCCCCTTCACCGTCGCCAGCCGCAGCGCGCGTGCCGGGGCGCTGCTGCTCGACCTGACCCTGATGTTCGTCACCGGCATCGTCGTCACGCTGGCGTTGATCTGGATCGCCGGCGGCCTGTTCGAGGCCATCGGCGGCCCCGGCGGGACGAACGGAGCGATCGAGTTCATCGCCGTGTTCTGGACCCTGTTCTGGTTCCTCCTGTGGAACGGCTATTTCATGGTCATGGAAATGGGGCCGCGAGGCGCGACGTTCGGCAAGCGCGCAACCGGCATTCGGGTCGCCTCGCGCGACGGTGGACGGCTCACGCCGGAGGCGGTGGTCGCGCGCAACCTCCTGCGCGACATCGAGCTGTTCCTGCCGATCGTCTTCCTGATGAGCGCACCGAGCGGCGAGACCGGTGCTGCCGGCATCGCGGCCGCGGCGTGGTTCCTCGTGTTCCTGCTGTTCCCGTTCTTCAACCGCGACGCCTTGCGCGCGGGCGATCTGATCGCCGGCACCTGGGTGGTCGAGGCGCCGCGCGCCGCGCTGGCCGAGACGCTTTCGACCGAAGGTGCCGCGCGCGAGGGGTCGAGCGCGCTGACGGGCGCCGAATACCGGTTCGGCGAGGCAGAGCTGGCGATATACGGCGAATACGAGTTGCAGACGCTCGAGCGCGTGCTGCGCGACGGCAGGCCCGAAGCGCTCGAATCGGTCCATGACGCGATCTGCCGCAAGATCGGCTGGAACCCCGGCAGCGGCGACGAGCGTGCCTTCCTCGAGGCGTTCTACGCGCAGCTCCGCGCCAGGCTCGAACGCGACATGCGCTTCGGCAAGCGCAAGGCGGACAAGTTCAGCTAGGGCACTTGCCATCCGCGCCCCGCGGAGCGCAGAAGGCCTGCGATGAAATATGCGATCACGCAAGACCCGCTGGAGGACGCCGAAGTGCTCGCGCTCCTCCAGCTCCACCTCGACGAGATGCACCGCTGGTCGCCCGCCTGCAAGGTCCACGCCCTGCCGGCCGAGCGGCTGCGCGCGCCGGACGTGACGTTCTATGTCGTGCGCGACGGCGATGGGCTGGCGGCGGTCGGCGCGCTCAAGGAACTCGCGCCCGACC
>JAPSJS010000096.1 GCA_031178065.1 Altererythrobacter sp. | reverse complement strand
GCAGCTCGGCAACGCGCATGTCACCATGCACCTCTCGGGCCGGGCGCAGAGCCGGATGTTCGCGCGCTCGGCCGAGCGCTTCCTTGCCAACTGCCGCCGCTACGTCGCCGGCGAACCGCTCGAACCGATCTTCGACCCCGCGCGCGGATACTGAGCGCGGACCCATCGGCCGCGGCAGGGATTGATCGGGCAGGAGGATCGAATGCCGAAGCTCAAGGACACGTACCCGCTCTACCTCAACAACAAGGCGGCGCAGCCGAACACCGATCTCGAGGTGACCGACAAGTACACCGGAAAGCTCGCCTTCCGCACCGCGCTCGCCACGCCCGAGGTGATCGAGGAGGCGATCGCCGGCGCGGTCCGCGCGGCCGAGCCGATGGCGCGGCTCGCCAGTTACGAAAAGCAGACCGTGCTCCAGCACTGTGTCGAGCGGTTCCGCGAGCGGTTCGACGAGCTCGCCTATGCCCTCTGCATCGAGGCGGGCAAGCCGATCAACGATGCCGAGGGGGAGGTCACGCGGCTGATCGACACCTTCCGCATCGCGGCGGAAGAAGCGGTCCGGAACTACGGTGAGATCCAGCCGCTCGATATCTCGGCGCGCGCGAAGGGCTATCTCGGCATGTGGAAGCGCGTTCCGATCGGGCCGTGCAGCTTCATCTCGCCGTTCAACTTCCCGCTCAATCTCGCCGCGCACAAGATCGCGCCGGCGATCGCGATGGGCTGCCCGTTCGTGATGAAGCCCGCCAGCCTGACTCCGCTGGGCGCGCTGATCATCGGCGACGTGCTGGCGGAGTGCGACATCCTGCCCGAAGGCGCCTTCTCGATCCTGCCCGCGCGGCGTGATGGCGCGGATCTGTTCACCACCGACGAACGGCTGAAGCTGCTGAGCTTTACCGGCTCGGACAAAGTCGGTTGGGCGCTCAAGGCGAAGGCGGGCAAGAAGAAGGTCGTGCTCGAACTCGGCGGCAACGCGGCGGTGATCGTGGACCGGGATGCCGACCTCGACCATGCGCTCGAACGGATCGTGTTCGGCGCCTTCTACCAGTCGGGCCAGAGCTGCATCGGCGTGCAGCGGATCATCGTTCACGAGGACATCTACGACGCGTTCAAGGCCCGGCTGGTCGAGAAGACCAAAACCCTCGTCGCGGGCGATCCGAAAGACCCGAAGACCTTCATCGGCCCGATGATCTCCGAGAAGGAGGCGAGCCGCCTCAAGGGCTGGATCGACGCTGCCGTCGAGGCCGGCGCAACCCTGCTGTGCGGCGGCGGGTGCGAAGGGAACATGCTCGAGGCCACGCTGCTGGAGAACGTCCCCGAAGGTTGCGACGCCAACCGGCAGGAGGCGTTCGGCCCGCTCGCCAATCTCTCCAGCTTCACCGATTTCGGCGAGGCGCTCGAACGGGTGAACGACACGCGCTTCGGCCTCCAGGCTGGCGTGTTCGCGCGCGACATCCACAAGGTCCTCGACGCATGGGACCGGCTCGTGGTCGGCGGCGTGATCGTCAACGACGTCCCCAGCTACCGCGTCGACAACATGCCCTACGGCGGGGTCAAGGACTCCGGCCTCGGGCGCGAGGGCATCCGCTTCTCGATGGAGGACATGAGCGAGATCCGGAACCTCGTGATCCGGCGCGAGAGCGCGGGTTAGCCCTCCGGCGCGGACGATGTGGGCGGGAATCCAGCCCGGCTTGGGCGGCGGGGGGTAGTGAATGATCATGCGTCCACCAGCAGCAGGAGCTCGCACTCGACCGTCATTTGCGGCTGAGGCAGCAGGGTGTGATCGACCCGGGTGATGGTCGCGTCGGCGACGAGTTGGCCGAGGATCGTGAACTCGTGTTCGGGCAGGGCGGCGATGACATGCTCGCCGGCCGCGACCGCCTCGCGTCCATCGAAGCGCAGCGTCACGGTGTGGCGGGAGCCTTCGAAGGTCACGCTCGCCCAGGCCGTCTCGCGGTGCGTCACCACCGTGGCCGTGTTCCGGACGAGATCGAGCAGGGCCGCGCGCAGCCGGTCGGCAGTGGTGCGGCGGGGCGGGAGGGGATCACGCGGCATGGGCAGTCTCCGGCGCGGCCTGGTAGGCGGCCATGAAGGCGCGGATGCGCGCCTCGGTTTCGGCGCGCGGTTCGCGGCCGTTTCTCAGATCGAATACGAAGCGCGGGTCCTGCATCGTGAGGCGGCCGAACTTGGTCGCCGCGATGTCGTGCGCGCGGAGGAATTTCTCGATGGATCGGATCAGCATGGCTCTCCCCGACAGGCGGTGATGGCGACTCGGAACTCTGTGTTCCCGATTCGTTCCATCTGAAATCCTACTTGTCTAGGAAAAATACATCGGCTATGCGGGAAAAATGTTACGAGAGCGGATTTCGCGATGACCGACGCGCGCCAGCGCTTGATTGAGCTTGCCCGCGAACGCGGCGCGAGCCTGGCCGGCCTGTCGCAGTTGATCGGCCGTAACCCCACGTATCTCCAGCAATTCGTCCGCAAGGGCAGCCCACGCAAGCTGGAGGAGGAGGACCGGCGCACGCTCGCCGAGTTCTTCGGCGTGGCCGAATCGGAACTCGGCGCGCCGGCGGATAAATCCTATGCGAATCCGGCCGCGGACTGGGTCGAGGTGCCGCGCCTCTCGCTCGACGCCTCCGCCGGGCCGGGCGCGCTCGGCGCGCAGGAGATCCCCTTCGACGCCTTCCGCTTCTCGCCCCGCTGGCTGCGCGAAATGGGGCTCGACGGCGCCGACCTCACCGCGATCCGGGTCGAGGGCGATTCGATGGAACCGCTCCTGCGCAGCGGCGACGAGATCTTCGTCGACCGCAACAAGCGCGGGCACGAGGGCATCCACGTCGTCCGCATCGGCGATGCGCTCCACGTCAAGCAGCTCCAGGCCAGCACCCCCGGTCGCATCGCGCTCATCAGCCTGAACAAGGCCTATGCCCCGATCGACCTCGCCCGCGACGAAGTCGAGGTGATCGGCCGCGTGGTCTGGAAAGGCGGGCGCGTTTGATGTGTTTCAGAGCGTTCGGGCGAGCGCTTCCAGCCGGACAGCCGTCTGCGTCCAGCCTTCCTGAAACCCCATCTCTTCATGCTCCCGGCGGGCCTTCTCGGTCCAGTGAAGCGCGCGGACGACATACCGCGTCCTGCCGTTCTCGTCGGAAAGTTCGACGATCATGGTCCTGAATGGCGTTGCGGGCGGTTCGGCAGGAATCCAGCCTTCGGAGTAGGCGTTGGTGAACGCAAGTCTCCGCTCGGGAACCGCTTCAAGGATCACCCCGGCGCCATCCGATATCTCGCCGTTCGGCCCTTGCATGACGATGTGCGAGGCGCCGCCGGGGCGCAGGTCCAGCGCCTTTACCTCGGTTGTCCAGGAGTCGGGGTGGAACCACTGCTCGAGCAGTTCGGGCTCCGTCCAGCAGCGCCACACGTTCGCGCGCGGTGCATCCAGAAGCTGCTCGAAGCGCAGTTCGTGCCCTGCCGGCCATTCGGCGGTCATTTTACGAGTCTCCACAGCGATGGGTTCAGGCCGACTGTCAACGCTCCACCGGCGCAATAGTGTCACAGGCCTCCTTGCGCCACCGCCTGGGCCGCGGGGGAGCGCGGCTTGCAATCCGATCCGAGCCCGGCCATCTCCCCGCCATGACCGACACTCCCCAGCCTCCGATGCGCGCGGCGATCCTGCCGGTGACCCCACTGCAGCAGAACTGCTCGCTGATCTGGTGCACCAAGACGATGAAGGGCGCGCTGGTCGACCCCGGCGGCGATCTCGACAAGCTCAAGACCGGCGTCGCGAAGGCCGGGGTCACGCTGGAGAAGCTGCTCGTCACCCACGGCCATCTCGACCATTGCGGACAGGCGGGCGTGCTGGCCGAGGAACTCGAGCTGCCGATCGAGGGCCCGCACGAGGAAGACCGGTTCTGGATCGCCCGCCTCGACGACGATGGGCGCGAGTGGGGCATGGCCGCGCGCAGCTTCGAGCCCGACCGCTGGCTGAACGACGGCGACACGGTGACCGTCGGCGACCTGACCCTCGACGTGATCCACTCGTCCTCCACAGGGCCGGGGCGGAGTGCCGGGATCAACAGGGCCGTCCCGTGCTGCCGGCCCGAGCGGAGGCGCCGCCTAGCGTCGACGCATGGTTCGTCATCG
>JAPSJS010000058.1 GCA_031178065.1 Altererythrobacter sp. | reverse complement strand
ATTTGCCGCGCCGTCAAGTTCACCCCCTTCCCGGGTGAGGACGTCGGGGAAATGATCCGCGACGGCGGCGCGGAGCTCTTCATGTTCTCGAGCGACTATCCCCACCCGGAAGGGACTAAGGATCCGGTCGGCAAATTCGAAAGCACGCTCGAAGGCGTCGACGAAGAGATCAAGGACATGTTCTATCGCACGAATTACGATGCGATGATGAACTACCAGTCGAGCGCGGCGCTGGCCGCCTGACCGACGGTGCAGGAGGGCGGCCGACACATGCCGGGTGCCCTCCCCCTTCCCATCTTCTCACCAGGCGCCCCTGCATGAGCGAACTCCGCACCCGGCCCCCAGCGCCTGACGAGGCGCCTCCCGAGAAGCGCTTCTCGCTCCCGGCGAACCGAACCGAGCCCCAACCTCTAGAGAATTTTCTCGAAGCGATGGCCCGCCTGGCGAGCGCGGTTCACATCGTCACCACACACCACGCCGGCAGCGATTACGGCATGACAGTGACGGCGGTGACCTCGCTCTCGACCGATCCGCGGTCCATCCTGCTGTCGGTAAATCGCAAAGCAGCGGCGCACGATGCGGTCCTCGCGGCCGGCGAGCTATGCCTCAATACGCTCAGGCCAGGTCAAGCGGCGCTGGCAAGGACATTCGCCGGAATAACCGGCGTGCGCGGCTGCGCACGCTTCGAACACGGCGCGTGGGAGTTCGGCGACGGGCGGCCGCCGGCGCTCCGCGACGCGGCTTCGCTGATGCTCTGCAATGTCCTGCAGTCTCACGTGATCGGAACGCACCGCGTCTTTGCCTGCTCGGTCAGCAGCGTGATGCTTGGGCAGGAACCGCAAGCCCTCGTCTACGGCAACCGCCGCTTCGGGGCGATCGCCTACATCGAGGAGTAAGGTGATGGAGCAGACCCTTGGCCCGGCGCGGCCGGCGCGGCCATGCCGTCACTCCGCCCGTGCAAACGTTCTGCATATCGCAAATGGCCGGATAAATGGGCGCGCCTGACCGTGGGCAAGCAGGCCGGCGACGTCTTAGGCGGAACCGAGGAGCGAATTTTCCGCTGTGTCGACATGCGCCGGGCAGACGTTTCCGACGAGCACGGCCGACAGGCCGAAACACCCTGGCGGGTGCCCCTTCCAGGGTGGAAGGAAATTCTCGCCCGCACCTGGTCTGCGACGTGGGGGGACAATGTCGGCCTGGTCGCCGCCGGCGTGGCCTACTACGGCTTTCTCGCCGTCGTGCCGCTGCTCGGAGTTCTCGCCCTTGCATACGGCCTGATCGCCGATCCGGGCACAGTCGTCGGCCATATGCGCGTGCTGACTGCCACACTTCCCGCCGATATCGCAGAGCTGATTGGCGGGCTGCTCGGCGTCGTACAGACTTCGGCCCAGGCCAAGGGTTACGGCCTCGCCGCGGCACTCGTGGTCGCTGCCTATGGCGGAAGCAATGGCGCCGGAGCGATCATGAGCGCGCTCAACATCGCCTACGGGGAGGATGAGAAGCGAAGCCTGCTCCGCTTCTACCTGATTGCAATCGCCATCACCGTAGCGGCAGTGCTGCTCGCGTTCACGGGCCTGGCTACGACGGCGGCGGTTCAAGCCCTGGATGAATTGCTGCCGCCAGTGGCCGCGCCGGTCCTCCTTCTTGGGAAAGGCGTCAGCTACGTCGTTCTAGGGCTGGTTGCGGCCGCCGTCGCGGCAACCCTCTATCGCTTCGGTCCCTCGCGCGAGGACGCTCGCTGGGAATGGATTACACCCGGATCGCTGTTCACCGCCGTAACCTGGCTGCTGCTGACCGCAGGCTTCGGCTTCTATGCCACGCGTCTGACGGACTACGGTGAGACTTACGGATCACTCGCCGCCATCATCATGCTTCTCACCTGGATGTACCTGTCGGCTTACGTCTTCCTCTTCGGCGCCGAGTTGAACAGCGAGATCGAGCATCAATCCGCCCGGGATACCACGACCGGGCCGCCGGAGCCGCTAGGACGACGCGGCGCCTGGGCAGCCGACGAAGTCGCGGGGCTCACCGATACAGGAACGAAGAAGCGCCCAACACTGGAGGAAGCAGGTCCACGGAACCCGGCCGACGGCGACGGCTCGTAGCTCTCCCTCGTCGTACGAAGGCACGTCCGGGGAGATGTGATCGCCTTCGACAGGTCGCCTCGGTCGCGCGGTGGCTGATGCGTGATGAACAAGTGCTTTTGAACGTTGCCGGAAGCGCCGAACGCCTCGCCTGTGTAACGACCGGCTTTAGAATCCCATGCGAAGCGACACGCGCATGGTCCGGGGCTGGCCGGGAAAGATCCACAAGGGGCTGTAGGAGCTGTGGGCATACCGCTCGTCGAGAAGATTGTCGACTTCCGCACGGACGCTCAGCCGGGGCGAGAAAGCGTAAGTCACCGCCGCCTTCACCTTGGCATAGTCGGGGAGGACGAGCCCGCTCGCGTCGATCGCGCCCGGGCGCGCGCCGACGTAGTTGAAGCCGGCGCTGACCGTAAGGCCCCGGCCCGCCTCGTTCACGAACTCACCGACTGCAAAGACGGTGCCGGCATGTTCGGGCACGTTGAGGACGTTGTCGGTGGCGAAGCTGCTGTCGTCGGCGCGCGCGTGGGTCCAGGCGTAATTGCCGACGATCTGCCAGTGCGGCCCGAGCTTTGCCGACAGGTCCACTTCGATCCCATGGCTGTCGAGGCTGCCCACGGGTGCCAGATAATTCGGATCGACGGGATCGTTGGTGAGGATGCCCTGCTTGCGGATATCGAACCAGGTAAGCGCAAGATCGATTCCGGACCAGCTTGCGGTGCCGCCCAGCTCCCACCCCTCGGCACGTTCGGGACCGAAGCCCTGCCCGTCGCGGTCGGTACCTGAATTGAGCAGGAAGCTCTCGCCCCAGTTCGCGTGCAGCGCGACGACGTCGCTGAGCTGATAGCGCCCTCCGATGCGGAAATTGACGGGCTCGTCGATCGCACGGCCGGTTTCGCCCGTGCGGTTGTTGACGATGCGCTGGCGATAGGCATCCAGCCGCACGCCGCCCACCAGCGTCAGGCGGTCGCTCACCTCCCACATGTCTTCGGCGTAAATGGTCCCCGACCAGCGGTTCTCGTCATTGTTGGTAAAGGGCAGAAGCTCGGGCGGGGGCGTCCCGTAGACCGGATCGAACACGTCGATCGCATAAGGGTTCTCGGCGTTCGGATTGCGGCGCATCCAGCGTTCGGCGTAGTCGAGTATGTAACCTTTGGCGCCGACACTCAGGCGGTGGCTGCCGATCCGGCCTGAGAGCTCGAGCCGCGCCGACAGGTCTTCCACCAGGAAATCGCGCGAGCGCCTCTGCCTCCAGAGCGTCCGCCCGTCGACCAGCCGCGACTGATCGGAAGAGAAGCCCCGGAGCGATCCAGTCCGCCATGCTATCCCGCCGTTCAGTCGCCACGTGCCGCCCAGCTCCGCGAAGCCGGTCAGCTGGTGCCTCTCGTTGCGGAAGTGCGTCAGCCCATCGTCCGGCTCGCCGTAGAAGTTCTCGCGCGGCAGGGCATTGGCATCGCCGCCTATGGCCGGCATGCCGCGGTCGAACATCGTGTCGAAGCGCGTGATCTCTCCGACATAGGTGATGCGAACGCTATCGCTCGGCCGCCAGGTGAGTGAGGGTGCCACCACTCGCCGATCGAGAGGAACGTGGTCTCGCCATCCGTCGCTGTCCTCGGCGGCGACCACGAGCCGCGCGGCCAGCGTCGAGGTCACGCGGCCGGTCACGTCCACCTCCGCGCGGCGAGTGTCGAACGATCCGTAGGTGAGGATGGCGTGGGCCGAAAGCTCGAAGCTCGGAGTCTTGCTGACGATGTTGACCCGGCCGGCCGGATCGATGTCGCCGAACAGCGCGCCGGCGGGGCCCTTAAGCAGCTCGATCCGCTCGGTCGTCGCCGGATCACGGGGCGGAGCCATTCCGCGGTTCGCCAGAAACCCGTCCACGTAGTACTCGGCGCCGCCATCGGGTGAGCCGAGGAAGCCGCGGATCGCGAAGTTGTCCATCACACCGCCGCGATTGTTCTGGTTGCTGACGCCGCTCACCAGTTCCAGCGCCTCGGACAGCCGGTAGACCCCCGCTTCGGTCAGGAGGTCCCGCTCGATCGCGCGGCTCGATTGCGACATGGTCTCGGCCACCGCCCCCGACGACAGGGTCGGGTCGGCTTGCGCCTGGCGCGTGCCGAGCACCACGATCACGCCATCTTCGGAAGGTGGAGTGTCCGCCTCGCCGGTCTGGGCGGATGCGGAGTTGGCGCACAGCAAGACCGGCGGCAGAAGTGCCGCTGCGAAGGATCGATGCAACAAGGGAATGCCCTTAAAAGTTATGATGTATCATTTCGCACTGACCAATGAGGACCGTGTTGTCAACAGGCTCCGCCCTCTTCGGTGGCGTGCGGCTAGAGGTAGCGCATCCACCACCGGCCGCTGCTTCGCTTCACCCGCCCGAACCAGCGGCAGGCGAACCAGCAGGGTATCGCCACCGCCGCCGCGAGCGCCCAGAGCGCGCCGATGCTGGAGAGGCTGAACAGCGCCGCGTCGCCGGGTCCCCAGATCGCGGTCGCGGCCAGATTGAGCAGGTGCAGCAGGTAGAGATGCAGGATGTAGAAGAAGAGCGGCGCGGATCCGAAGACGACCAGCCACCGCGTGGCGCCTTCCGGAAGGCGCTCGAACCATGCCAGGATCAGCGACCCTAGACCCAGCGTCAGCAGCAGAAAGTCGGCCGACGGGGGATACTTGGTCACGTTGAGGAAGCTCAGGATCGTATGGAGCGAGGTCGGCCCCGCCGTCCACGGCAGCGGGTCGCCGTAGAGATTGATCGTGCGCAGGACCGCGAAGAGCGCGAGCATGCAGGTGCCCAGCCGCACGAGCCGCCGCTGCCGGTCGGCTGGCGTTAGATGGCCTCCGAACCAGGCGCCGACAGCATAGCCGAGCGCAATCACGCCGATCCACGGCAAGAGCGGGTAGGACGTACGCGCATCGCCGCCCCACGGCAGGTCTATGACGCTGCGGTCGTGCAGCACGGCCCACGGCACGTAGCCGACCTCGCCCGGCGCAAACGCGATCGGATCGAGCAGATTGTGTCCGAGGACAATGGCGACCCCCAAGGCGGCCAGCCAGCGGCGCGGAAGGTACAGCAAGCCCGCCAGCGCGATCATCGAAAGCCCGATCACCCAGATGACCTGGAGGAATATCCGCGCAGGCGTGAGATCGAACGTCCAGGCAAAGTTTACGATGGTGAGCTCGAGCGCGATGAGGAAGAGCCCGCGCTTCAGCAGGAACTCCGACGCGGCCGCCCTTCCCCCTCGGGACTCCCCGTAGAGAAAGGCTCCCAATCCGGTGAGCGCTACGAAGACCGGCGCGCACAGATGCGCGGTAAGGCGCGTCAGCGCCAGCGCCGGATCCGTCGCGCCGATGTCCATCGGATCGCTGACCTGCGCATGATAATAGAAGAACTCGCGCGCATGATCGACCAGCATGAGCAGAATGACGAACCCGCGCAGCGCGTCGATCGAGGTGATGCGCTGCCGAACGCCGGGGATGCTGATGGGTGCGGTTGGTGCAGCGGCGACGGGTAAGGAAATCTGGTTCATTGCCCGTGCGCAATGATACAACGTGACATTAAACGCAAGCCCCGAGAACTAATCTGGCGGGTGGGATCCGCCCGATTGGAAGCGGTGCAACTTGGTGGTGCAAAGTCGCGGGGACCGTGCCGACGGATCACCGATGCGGCCAGCGTATGGTTCGATCACGAGCGCACGGCTGCGCTTGATGGGCCAAGGAGCGACCAGAGTGAGCCGAGCCGCACACAGCCGTGTCACGAGTTCGCCGGCTCGCAACAGCGGTCATGTGGCGCGGGCAGGATGTGCCCGGCGCCAAGCCGATGAACCGCTCCACTCGCTCGGGCCGGCAGGTTTACGGGCTAGAACTCTCCGGCCACACCGACGCGGACGGCGTTGTTGCCGTGGCCGGCGTAGGCGAAGCCCGCGGTGAGCGCGAACGGCTCCTCGGTGTCCAGCCGGTGGGAGATCGCGCCGCCGATCGCCTGCGCCTCGCGGAAGGTCGAGCCGTTGAGTGCGTAGCTGGTCCGGCCCGGCGCCGACGGCATCGGCGCATAGCCCATCGCCATCGCTGCAGCGATACCAGAGCGCGCGTCGCGGCGGTCGCGGTCGAGATCGAAGCGGATATCCGCGATATCGCCCGGCCCGAAATCCGCCAGCGCGAGATTGCCCGCTGCATCCGACGTGACGTAGCTCACCGCGCCGGATTGCGCCGCGCGGCTCTCCGCAGAACCGATCCCGGCCAGCGTATAGGTCGAAGCGGCGGATCCGAGCGAGACCTGACCGGCACGGTTCGCCACTGCATTTTCGCCGATCGCGACTGCTCCGGCGGCCGTCGCCAGGGCATTGCTGCCGAGCGCGATCGCCGACTGCCCCTCCGCCACGCTGTCCGCGCCGATCGCCACCGCGGCGAGCCCGGTCGCGCGATTGTCCGCACCGATCGCGACGGCGCCGCGGCCGGTCGCCAAGTTGGGATCGCCGATCGCGACCGCCCCGTCACCCGAAGCGACGTTGCCGCGCCCGATCGCCACGGCCGCACCGTCGGTCGCCTGCGCACCGTTGCCTATGGCGACGGCATCATCGCCGCTGGCGTTCGCCCCGGAGCCCATCGCGATAGCGTTCGCTCCGGTCGCCGTCGGCCTGTCGCCGCTGCCGTTGATCGCCATATAGTCAGTGCGCGCCAGCGCCTCGTCGGCAGTCGCCTTGGCGACTTGGGCGTTAGCCGAAGCGCTTTCGGCGATCGACCGGGCGAGGTCGGCATTGGTCCGCGCCGCCACTGCGACCTCTTGGGCCGTATCGGCGCGGGTTGCCGCGTCGTCGGCGGCGGCCTGTGCGTTGGCGGCATTGGTGAGCGCGAGCTCCGCCGTCTCCTTGGTCACCGCGCCGCTGGCGATCGCCTGGTTCGCGAGGCTATGCGCCTCATCCGCCCGCGTTTGCGCGGTGGAGGCCTCGCTCCGGGCGAGCGCCGCCTCGTTTGCCGCATTGTCGGCCGTCGCCTGCGCGGTCGCGGCGTTCGTCAGGGCAGTGTCGGCGGTACTCTGGGCAGTGGCCGCGTTCGCCAGGGCCGTATCCGCGGTGGTCTGAGCCGTCGCAGCGTTGGCGAGCGCCGTGTCGGCAGTCGTCTGCGCGGCCGCGGCATTGCCCAGCGCGGTGTCCGCCGTGTCTTGAGCCGTCGCCGCGTCGGCGAGCGCGGTATCTGCCGTTCCTTGTGCGGCGGCCGCGTTGCTCAGCGCCGTGTCCGCCGTGCCTTGCGCGCTGGCGGCATTGCTCAGTGCCGTATCGGCGGTGCTCTGTGCCGCGGCGGCATCGTTCAGCGCGGTGGTCGCCGTTGCTTGCGCCGTCGCGGCGTTGGCGAGGGCCCCGTCCGCCGTTCCCTGGGCCGCCGCAACCGCCTGGTTGGTTGCGTCGAGCTGCGATCCGTTGACAGCGTCGGTCGATCCGGCGGCGACCGTGCCGGCGCCCACTCCGGTCACAATCCGGTCGCCCGCAGTCCCGCCGACGTCCATCACCGTGCCGTCGGTCGCCGCGCCGACCGTGATCGCACGGCTTGCCGAGTCCTGCTGGACGAGGCCGATCGACCCGCCAGCAACCTGCCCCTGGAGAACCGAAATGGCGCCGGTGTTGGTCGTTACCTGCGCGTCGAGGGCGCCCAGCGCGCCGCCGACATCCGCATAGGTCCCACCCTGGACGACATAGCTCGGCGGTGTCAGCAATCCGTTCGCATCGACCCCCGCGCCGCCGCCTAGCGCTGCGGCGAGGCGGCTGTTGGTGGTGTCGATTTCGGCGGCGTTGATCGCGACGTTCCCGTTGGTGGTAAAGAGCTGTCCGCCCGTCACCGCATCGGTAGAACCCGCGACAATGGCACCGTCAGCGACGTTCACGATCCGCCGCTCCGCCCCCGAGGCACCGACCGAGACCGTGTTCGCCTGATCCGCCACCGAACCCTGCCCCAGCGCCACCGCGCCGTCGCCAATGGCACTCGCGCCCTGGCCGAAGGCGGAGGCGCCGACGGCATTGGCCCTGGCGCTTTCGCCCACGGCGGTCGCGTCGGTCTGTCCATCGGCGGTCCCACCCGCTTCGGCATTGGCACCGATGGCGGTCGTGCGGGCATTGGAGCGAGAGAATGGGCCCGCCCACACATTGCCGGCCTGGGCGCGATAGCCGATCGCAGTGCTGAATTCGCCCACCGCAAGGCTTTGGGCACCGTTCGCTGTACCAAAGTCGCTCGTGACGCGAGTGTCCTGGCCGGTGCCGGTGCTGTTCGCGCCAGTGACGTGGGAGCTTTGGCCGACCGCCGTGCTGTTTGCGCCAGTGGCATAGCTGAACGTGCCGACCGCGGTGCTGTTCGGACCTTCGGCGCCGCTCGTGTCCCCGATCGCGGTACTGTTGTCGCCGCTGGCTTCGCTGCTCAAACCTGCAGCGGTGCTGCGGCCGCCGGAGGCGTCGGCGCCCTCGCCGACAGCGAGCGAAGAGGGGCCGGTCGCACTCGGCGCGCCGAATCCGTGGGTGTTAGCGCTGACAATCAAGCTCGTGCCGGAGGCGGCGATCGCCGTTTGCAGCTGGCCAAGATTGACCGCATCGGTGGGAGCAACACCTTCAGCGACGTTTACGATCCGCCGCTCGGTGCCGGCCGTACCGACCGACACCGTGTTCACCTGATCCGCCACCGAACCCTGCCCCAGCGCCACCGCGCCGTTGCCGGTGGCACTTGCGCCCTGGCCGAAGGCGGAGGCGCCAACGGCGTTGGCCCTGGCGCTCTCGCCCACCGCGGTCGCGTCGGTCTGCCCGTCGGCGGTCCCGCCCGCCTCGGCGTTGGCGCCGATGGCAGTCGTGCGAGCATTGTAATGCGGTTCCCCCCACCGACCTCCGGCTTGGGCATGATAGCCGATCGCGGTGCTGGATTCAGCCTCCGCGAGGCTTTCAGCGCCGTTGGCGGTGCCGTAGTCACCCTTCGCGAAACTCGCATGGCCGGTGGCGGTGCTGCTCAGGCCTTCGGTCCTGACGGATCGACCGATCGCAGTGGAATTGTCAGCGCTAGCACGGCTGGACTGGCCGATGGCGATACTGTTCGCGCTGAGGGCTCGGCTGGATTGGCCGATCGCTGTGCTGTTGGCGCCCTCGGCGCGGCTTACGGCCCCGATAGCGATGCTGTTTTCGCCCGAGGCGGCACTGTCATACCCGACCGCGACGCCATCGCGGCCACTCGCCGTGCTAGCGCCGCCCATTGCGGTGCTGTGATAGCCGCTGGCGGTGCTGTTTGCCCCGCTTGCGGTGCCGGCCTCGCCGGCAGCAGTGGCGTTCTCGCCGCATTCCAGAGTTTCGATCGGATCATCGGCGTTCCCCGGAATACCGTCGGGGCCCGCATTTGCGTTGCATTCCGCCGTTGCGTCGGCTTGGGCGGGCGCCGGTAGCGCCAGAGCCGCCGCGATCGCGAAGGGGGTAGCGGCGGCAAGCAACTTCGGTACGCGGGTGGCACGCATGATATTTCTCCCCTGATCTGGCAACATGCCGCCATTCCGAATGGAGGGAGCGAATCGTCCGAGCGGATGCTGCGGATTGTGCCCCGTGACGCCACTGCGCTTCGTCATGTCGTTGCGGCCAAATTAGCGGTACGAAGACCGCCAGTTCCACCGATCAATTCCAGTAAATTCTGACCAATTCTGCCAGTGGGAGAATGCCGGTTTGTATAGTTAATGAAACGTAAACCATTGAGTAGATGGCTAAAGTTGAGAATAAGGCACTTCATGCGCACGCGGCCCACATGCTCGATCTAGAAACAATACTGATCGTCACGCTGGCGACCGCATGCCTCCAGGCCTTGGTCTGGATCTTCGCCTGGCGCGCATGGCGGCACCTCTACGAGCTCAAGTTTCTGGCGGCCGGCTTCGTGGCGATGGCGGTGGGCGTGTTGCTGATGCTCCTGCGCGGAGACCAGCCGGCCGACTGGGCAATCATTATTCCCAACACGATCATCAAGCTCGGTCTCGTCCTGTTGGCCGAGGGTCTTGCCCGCTTTCTGGGACAGCCGCGATATAGCTGGATCGGCATTTCGTTGTTAATCGCTCACGTCGCCGCGTGGAGCGCGATCATGACGGTGGACCCAGGCGACGTGGCGGCCCGAATTCATGCCTCGACCGTCTTCACCGTGATCGTGATGTCGGTCATGTGTTTGGGCCTCGCCCGCGACCGTACGCAACCGCCACTTCTGCGCTGGGCCACGATCGCCGTGCTTGCCGAATACATGCTGGCGAGCATCGTTCAGAGTATTCTCGAATTTGGCCTGCCCGCCGATTTCCAAAGCGCGCCGGTCCTGGCGGACCGCAACGCGTGGTATCTGCTGCAGGGCACGCTGTTTCTGATCGCGCTTTTCGCATGCCTGCTGTTCATGGTGAGTTCGCGGCTATCCGCAGATCTGCGCGAGAAGAACGACAGCCTCTCGCGCGAAGTGCAGGAGCGGCGGCGGCTCGAAGGCCGCTTGAGCGCGAGCCTGGAAGCCGAGCGCGCCTTGCGGGAGGAACAGGTGGATCTGATGCGGGTCGTCAGCCACGAGTTCCGCACCCCGCTCGCGGTCATTCGCAACGCTACCGAAATGATCGGCCTCGTCGGCGACAGGTCGCCGGCGGCAAAGCGCGAGCGGCTTGCGGGGATAAACGAAGCGCTCGATCGCCTGTTCGCCCTGATCGACCGGTTCATGGCAGACGATCGCGAGCGCACGTACCGGCCGGAGCCGATCCGGATCGGCTCTGTCATCGCGGAAGTGCAGCGGCATTTCGAAATGAGAGGTTGCAGCGATCGGCTGGACGTCGCCGCGCACGATCCGGACATCGCTTTCCGTGCCGACGCGGAGATGATGGTCACGATCCTCATCAACTTGGTCGACAATGCGCTCAAGTACTCGCCCAAGGACTACCCGGTGAGGATCGCCGCCCGGAAAGAGCGGGACTGCCTCGTCGTCGAGGTGCGCGACCGGGGCATGGGCATTCCCGAAGGTGAAATGGGCAAAGTCGGCCGTCGTTTCTTCCGGGCATCCAACGCGAAAGCCATCATGGGAACCGGCCTGGGAATCTATTCCGCCCGCCGTCTCCTGGCCTACCACGGTGCGACGCTGGATCTCGAAGCCCGCGAGGATGGCGGAACCGCGGCAGTCGTGCGTATCCCGTTGCCGGCCGAGCATGACTGCCAGCCCCTTTACGAGAGCACGACGGCGTGACCCGGATCCTGATCGTCGAGGACGAGCCGCGCTTGCGCCAGGATCTCGGCGACTTTCTCGAACTGCGCGGTTTCGAGGTCACAAGGGCCGGGACTGCGCGGGACATGCGCTCTGCGCTGGCCGACGACCCAGTGCCCGCGGTCATCCTCCTCGACGTGGGACTACCCGACGGAAACGGCTTCGACCTGGCCGCGGAGATCCGCCAGAGTCACGACTGCGGTATCATCATGCTGACCGCGTTCGGCGACAGCGCAGACCGCGTCCGCGGTTTCGACAGCGGCGCCGACATCTATCTCGTCAAGCACAGCACATTGCGAGAGATCGAAGCCGCTCTCCGCAGCCTGCTCCGGCGAACCGGAAATCTCCCGACAACGGAGGGCAGCGACAAGGGGCGCTGGGTCCTGGATACTGCCAACTGGGCGTTGATCGCACCAGACGGGCAGGCGCTGAAGCTGACGGCAACCGAGTTCGCTTTCCTGAACCTGCTGTGCCATCGTCAGGGCGAGGCCTGCGCGAGAGAAGACCTCGTGACGGCGCTCGCCCGGCCCCACGGGCACTTCGACAACCGCCATCTGGATGCTGTCGTCAGCCGCCTGCGCCGCAAGATCGGCCGAGCCACCGGCCTCCCGTCCGCCATCAAGGTCGTCTACGGTGTCGGCTATACCTTTACCGCATCGGTCGTGGTGGAATGAGCGCCAAACACGAGCAGCCACGCCAGTCGATCTGCTTCGACTGCACCTGCGGTTTCATGTCGGGTCGGGCGCGGCCTCGGAGTCGCTTTCGTCCGATTTGGCAGCAATCGTGAAGAACGGGAGCGTCGCGTGGACGATCGGACCGATGGCGACGGCATAGAGGATCGTGCCCACACCCACCGTGCCGCCGCAGATCCACCCCAGCGCGAGCACCGAGAGCTCGATGCCCGTGCGGACCATGCCGATCCGCCAGCCGGTGCGAGCCGCCAGCCCGGTCATCAGGCCGTCGCGCGGGCCCGGCCCCAGGCCTGTGCCGATATAGGCGCTGGTGGCCGCGCCGTTGAGGATGATTCCGAAGCCGAGCATCGCGGCGCGAACGGCCAGCGATTCAACTTCCGGAATGAGCCAGAGGCCGAGGTCTGCGGCGAGACCGATCACAATCATGTTGCTGATCGTCCCGATGCCCGGCCGCTGCCGGAGGGGGATCCAGAGCAGAAGGATAACCGCGCCGGTGACGATGACGACCGTGCCGAAGCTCAGGGGTGTGCGCTCGCCCACGCCCTGATGGAAAACGTCCCAGGGATTGAGCCCAAGAACGGAGCGAACCATCAACGCCATGGAAAGGCCGTAGAGGAGAAGCCCGGCGTAGAGCTGGGCGAGGCGGCGGATCATCATGGCGGCCCCTTATAACAAGCGGCCGTGAGTAGCCACCTGCTCCAGCAGACATGAGCCGTAGACGATGCCTGCGGGTCCGGCGCGGGTCGCCTCCGCGCCGGACGCCTTCATCTCAGCGCCCCTGCGCCCACGCCACCGCGTCGGCGCCGGCTGGAATATGGGCGGGCGAGGCGTCGTCGACGACCGCCTGCCACACGGCCTCCGCAACGTCGCTCGCCGACGTGACGGGCCCGGCGTCCTCCTCCCAGCCCGCGAAGACGGCCTGCACGAGCTCGCCGTAAGGCTCGGGAAAGCCGCTCGTCATGCGCGCACGGGCATTGTCTCCGAAGCGGGTGTCAGGCGCACGCCCCGGCAGGACGACGCGGACTCGAACGCCGAACTGCGCCAGCTCGAGCGCGACGCTGTCGGTGAACGCGTTCACCGCCGCCTTGCTGGCCGTATACACCGAGAGCAGCGGGAGCGATCGCAGCGTGACGGAGGACGTCACGTTCACGATTACCCCTGCCCTGCGCTCGCGCATCTGCGGCAACACCGCCTGCGTCATTGCGATCGTGCCCAGCGTGTTCGTTTCGAAGATGTCGCGGACGGCCTCCATGGGCGTTCCCTCGACCGCGTTGAGGAAGCCGATGCCCGCATTGTTGACGAGGGCGTCGATCGGGCCAGCCGCCTCGATCACGGCCGCAATGCTGGCCGGATCGGTGACGTCCAGCGGGAGAATGCGCACGCTTTCGGGCGGAAACAAGGCGTCGTCCTGCGGCGAGCGCATGCTAGCGACGACGTCCCAACCGCGATCCGCGAAGTGGCGCGCGGTTTCGAGGCCGAAGCCCGACGAGCAACCGGTGATGAGTATGGTCGACATATGGTCTCCTATCGTTGACATTGATCAAGATGGAATTCGCCCGCCGACCTTCTACAATCGAAAGTCCGCAACTCATTCGCGAGCGTCCGGAAATAACCGATCCTCTCACGCAGGTCGTCGAACTGCTGCAGCCGGACTTGTCGTTTTCCAAGTTCATCGAGGGCGGGGGTGCATGGCGGGTCCGCCGCTCCGAACACGGGCGGCCCTTCTTCTGCGCTCTGCTCGAAGGATCGGTCCGCCTCGAGGTGCAGGGCCGCGAGGCGCTTGTCATGGAGGCGGGCGACTTCGTCCTGCTGCCGGCGGCTTACGATTTCACATCGTCCAGCACCGCGGCGGCGCCGGCTGCCGGCATCACTAGTGTGCCGATCGAGATCCGTCCGAACGTCTTTCGACTGGGCGATCCGCTCGCCGAGCCGGACGTCCGCATGCTCATCGGTTACTGTGCGTTCGGCTCGACCGATGCCGCGCTGCTGGTAACGCTTCTCCCCGCGCTGATCCATGCGCGCGGTGAGGAACGACTGACCACGCTCATTCAGCTCGCCGTCCAGGAGTCGCGCGCCGACCGGCCCGGGCGAGAGATGATCTTGGCCCGGCTGATGGAAGTGGTGTTCATCGAGGCGTTGCGCTCATCCGGGCCGCATTGCCCGTGCGGCATTCTGAGAGGCCTGGGGGACGATCGGGTGGCGGCCGCCATAAGGCGGATACACGAACAGCCGGCCGCATCCTGGACGATCGCCAATCTCGCGCGAGCGGCCGCCATGTCGCGCTCCGCCTTCTTCGACCGCTTCCGGCGAACCGTCGGCATGGCTCCGATGGAATATCTGCTCCATTGGCGCATGGTGCTCGCGAAGGATCTGCTTCGCGGCCGGGAAATCTCGGTAGGCGAGATCGCACGGCGTGTCGGATACGGCTCGGCGAGCGCCTTCAGCGTCGCTTTCACGCGCCATGTCGGCGTGCCGCCGAGCATCTATGCGCGCACTCGGCCAGCCGATTGAGGAGTCAGGCGCCGCTCCCGTCATCGGTAGACGGGAGCGAACGTTGGCGCCGTGCGTTTCTGCGGTGCGATCCATTTCTGCCCAGGCCAGGAGACCACTCTCATGAACCAGACCGCAGACGATGCACCACGCGATCTCCATCATCCGTTGATCTTGTCGAGCCGCGTTATCGGGACGCCCGTGTTCGACCGCGACGGCAACCGGCTTGGCCATGTCGACGACCTGTCGATCGAGAAGACCAGCGGCAAGACCGTATATGCGATCATGTCGTTCGGCGGGTTTCTCGGCATCGGCGCCAAACTCCATCCGGTGCCGTGGCCGCTGCTCGACTACGATCTCGAGCGCGGAGGCTATACCGTGCCCTTGAACGAGGAAATCCTGGAAGACGCGCCGAACTACGACGCGGCCGAAGTGCGCCTGCTCGGAGGACCGGACCACCGCGTCTACGGCGAGACGATCTACGGCTACTACGGAACCTATGGCGTCGTGCCCTACTGGTGAGACGCAGCGCGTTCGGGATAACCCGATCGGCGACATTCGGAGAAGCTCGCCAGAACCTCGGCAACCCTAATAAGCGCTTGAGCCAGTGGCTCTGGCGCGTGTCCTCGGAACAGGCGCCGCGGGCTTCCGTTCACCAGACATGATCGGCAAGGCTCCGGAGATGGCGGTTTGAACCGCGTCGTCGTCGTGACCGGCGGAAGCGCCGGCGTCGGACGTGCGACAGTTCGCGAGTTCGCCCGTGCAGGTGCCCATGTGGCCATCCTTGCACGCGGGCAGGAGCGCCTCGACAACGCGGTGCGCGAGGTGGAAGCAGCGGGTTCGCGGGCGCTCGGCATCGCGGTCGACGTGGTGGACGGCGATGCCGTCGAAGCGGCGGCGGAGCGGATCGAGCAGGCGCTCGGGCCGATCGACGTGTGGGTGAACAACGCCTTCGCCGGCATCTTCTCCACCTTCATGGACATGAGCTGGGAAGAGTACGAACGCGTCACCGCCGTCACCTACTTTGGGCAGATCCATGGCACGCGCGCGGCGCTGAAGCGCATGCTTCCGCGCGACCGGGGCACCGTCGTGCTCGTAGGCTCCGCCCTCGCCTATCGCGGCATTCCGCTGCAGTCGGCCTATTGCGGCGCGAAGCACGCGTTGCAGGGCTTTCTCGATTCCATCCGGCCCGAGCTCGAGCACCGCGGTAGCAAGGTCCAGGTCACCATGGTGCAATTGCCCGCGATCAACACGCCGCAGTTCGACTGGGCGCGGGCGCACATCCACGGCAGACCTCGCCCGGTCGGAAAGATCTACCAGCCAGAGGTCGCGGCGCGCGCGATCCGGTTCGCCGCGGGCGCCGGGCGCAAGGAGGTCTGGGTCGGCAGCACGACGACGCAGACCATCCTTGGCGACAAGCTGGCCTCCCCACTCCTCGACCACTATCTCGCCGAGAACGGCATCTCGAGCCAGTCCTCGCCTGAGCCGATGGAGCCCGGCCGGGTGGATAACCTGTTCGATGTCCCGCCAGGCGATCCCGGAGCGCACGGGCGCTTCGACGGCCAGGCGGCCGATAAGAGCCTGCAGATGTCGCTCAATCGAAGGCGGGACAAGGTTCTCGGGAGCGCCGGCCTCGCCGCGGCGGCAGCGGCTCTCCTGGCCGGCCGCGGGCGCCATCGCGGCTGATTGGCGGCACTTCGCAGAGCGCCCCTCAACGCCCCTGAAGATCGTAATCGATCCTGATCCGCACCCAGGTGCCGACCTGGTACTGCCCGCCGAGCCGCGGGGGGCGCACCCTGAATTGCCATGCGGCCGCCAACACCGCCCGATTGATGTTCGAACCGCTGGGATATTCGTCGAGTGCGACGCAGTCTTCGACGCGGAAGTCGGGCACGGTGCGGCAGGCGATCAGGCCCCACCCCGGCCCTGTCGCGGTCGAGAGGTATCCGCGGAGCTCGCCCGGGCGCGGCTCGCGGTACCACGAAGCGGCGTAGAGCGGCTCTCCGTTCGGTGCCGTGCCGACGCGCGGCGTATCGCCGCTCGAACCCGTGTCCGGCGGTCCCACCGGCGGGCCGCTGGCGGCGGCGCGCGGCGAGGACGGCGTCTTCACTTTTGACAGATCGAACGAAGACGGTGCCACCTGCACGACGGGTGCCGGTGGGCTCGGTTCGGCGGGGCGCGGACTCTGGACCGACGGCTGATCCGCCGGCTCCGGTTCGGCTGGCGGGCGTTCGGCGGGTTCGGGCTGCTGCGTGTCTTCGCTTTCGGCCTCAGGGGTTTCCTCGGGATTTTCCGAAGCGGAGCGGGCCTGGAACCGCACCAGCGTAGGCTCCGCCTCCGGCTGCCCCGGATCCTGAAAGCCCAGCAACAGCAACAGCGCAATCAGCAGCAGCTCGAGAACAACAGCAGCGATGATGGCGAGCGCCCGCCGCTTCGGGTCCGGCCGGTATTCTCCCGGCGCGGGGCTAGTCAATGCATGTCTCGCGTCCGGCCGCCGGTACACGCGGGCCTGCGCGGCACGGTCCGGTGCGCGGCGCGTCGCGGTGAGCAGCCTCCTCGCGCCGCCTTGTCGTCACAGTGATCACCAGCCCATCC
>JAPSJS010000057.1 GCA_031178065.1 Altererythrobacter sp. | reverse complement strand
CTCGACCGGCAGCCGGAACTCGAAGCACTGCTACAGGGCGGCGATGGCGAAGCGGCGCTCGCCTGGGCGCGCCAGGCGGGAACGGGAGCACCGACTTGCGAGATTGCGCTGCGGCGCGAACGGCTGGGCCTGGCAGCGGCGCTTGCGGTCGGCGACCTCGCCGGGGCCTTTCCGCTCGCGCGTGTCATGGACGAACTGTCGGATCTTGCCGACCGGGCGCTCGACCGCGCAATAGCAGAGGCGATCGCGCGCCGTGTCGAGGGTGCGGCGCCGGCGGGCTTCATCGCCCTCGCGCTCGGCAAGCATGGCGCGGGCGAGCTCAACTACAGCTCCGATATCGACCCCATCCTCCTCTACGATCCGGCGACGCTGCCTCGCCGCGCCCGGGACGAGCCAGGGGAGGCGGCGCAGCGGTATGCCCGCGAGATCGTCCAGATGCTCTCGGCCAACAGCGCGGAAGGTTACGTCTTCCGGGTCGATCTGCGTTTGCGCCCCGCCTCCGAAGTCAGCCCGCTGGCGATTTCGTGCGATGCGGCGCTCAGCCACTATGAGAGCTCGGCGCTCGCCTGGGAACGCGCGGCCTATATCCGGGCGCGTGCCGCGGCGGGAGACATCGGCCAGGGCGAGGATTTTCTGGCTGCGATCCGCCCCTTCGTCTGGCGTCGCAGTCTCGATTTCGGGGCGATCGAGGAGATCGGCCGGCTGACCTCGCGCATCCGCGACCGGTATTCGGGCCCGACCGAGCCCGCGCCCGGGTTCAACCTCAAGCAGGGTCGCGGCGGGATCCGCGAGATCGAGTTCTTCGCGCAGACGCACCAGTTGATCCACGGCGGGCGCGACCGCTCCTTGCGAGTCCGGCAGACCCGCGCCGCGCTCGATGCGCTCGCCGCGGCCGGCCTCGTCGCACCCGAGGATGCCGAGCTTCTCGGCCGCAGCTACGACCGCTTGCGTACCGTCGAGCACCGGTTGCAGATGCTCGAGGACCATCAGACGCACACGTTGCCCGCCGGGGAAGCGCTCGATCGGGCCGCCCGGCTCGACGGCCTGGCCGATGGCGCGGCGCTGCTGGCGGAGCTGACGCCGCTCTGCGCCGAGGTCGCCGCGCGGTTCGACCGGCTGCTCGACCGGCCGGGCGGTGGCGGTGGATCACCGGCCGAGAGCGAGAGTCTGCCCGCCCGGCTCGAACGGCTCGGTTTCGAGGAGCCGGAGGCGCTCGCCGAACGGATCGCGAATTGGAGCGACGGGCACATCCGCGCGCTGCGCAGCGAGGCGGCGCGCGCCTCGTTCGACGCGCTGCTCCCGCGCCTGCTCGATGCGCTGGCCGAAGCGCCCGACCCGCGCCGCGCCCTGCTGCTGTGGGAGGAGCTGATCGCCAAGGCGTCGAGCGCGATCAACCTGTTCCGCCTGCTCGACGCGCGCCCGGCGCTGCTCGACCAGCTCGTCGGCGTGCTGACGCTGGCGCCGCCGCTTGCCGAGCAGCTCGCACGGCGACCCGATCTGCTCGATGCGCTGATCGACAAGAGTGCGCTCGACCTGCCCGGCGACGTTCCCGCGCTGGCGGAGCGCATGGCGCGTGGCGAAACCGGCGACGACTACGAGCGCGCGCTCGATCGGATTCGCGTGGTCACTGGCGAAACGCGCTTCGCTCTGGGCGTGCAGCTTATCCAGGGCGAGCACGATCCGCTCGATGTCGCAGCCGCGCTGTCGCGAACCGCCGAGGCTGCGCTGGCGATCGCCGCGCGCACGACGCAGGACGATTTCGCGGTCAAGCACGGTGTCGTGCCCGGCGGAGAGATGCTGGTGCTCGGCCTCGGGCGGCTCGGCGGCGGCGCCCTGACGCATGCGTCGGATCTCGACATCGTCTATCTCTTCACCGGCGATCACGGCGCCGAATCCGACGGTGCACGGCCGCTCGGCGCGACGCTCTACTTCAACCGTCTCGCGCAGCGGGTCAGCGGCGCGCTGAGCGTGCCAACGGCGCAAGGCGCGCTCTACGAAGTCGATACGCGCCTTCGCCCGCAGGGCGCACAGGGACCGCTCGCGGTCAGCCTCGACAGCTTCGCCCGCTATCAGCGCGAGGATGCCTGGACCTGGGAGCACATGGCGCTCACCCGCGCGCGGCCGCTGGTCGGCTCGCCCGAGGCACGGTCGGCTCTCGAAAGCGCGATCGCGGACGTGCTGCTGCGCCCGCGCGATCCTGAAAAGTTGCGCGCGGACGTATTGAGGATGCGCGGCGAGATGGCCGCCAACAAGCCGCCGCGCGGGCCGCTCGACGCGAAGCTGCTGCGCGGCGGGCTCGTCGATCTGGAATTCCTGATCCACTACCTGCAATTGCGCGACCAGGCCTGCATCCTGCCGGATCTGGGGCAGGCCATCGCCGGCCTGATCGAGCGCGGGAGCCTGCCCGGCGAAATGGCGGAGGCCGAGCGGATGATGACACGCCTGCTCGTGGCGGGCCGCCTGCTCGCACCCGATCTCGACCAGCCCACGCCAGCCGCCGGTCGCGCGCTGGCCCGCGCCTGCCGGTGCGAAAGCCTCGACGAGGTCTTGCGCCGACTGGAAGAGGCGCGGCAATGCGTTGCCGCCACCTGGCGCGAGGTGTTCGAAGAGAAACTGGAGACCCAGCAATGAGCGACTTTCCGAAAGCCGGCGAACCGATGCCCGACATCACAATGGAGACGCCCCACGGCGGCACCGTGAAACCCTCGGACTATCATGGGCGCAAGCTGGTGGTGTTCTTCTATCCGAAGGACAATACGCCGGGCTGCACGACCGAGGCCAAGGAATTCACTGCGCTTGCCAGTGAATTCGAGAAGGCCGGTGTCGCGCTGCTCGGGGTGAGCAAGGACTCGCCGCAGAAGCACCGCAACTTCATTGCCAAGCATGACCTGAAGGTCCCGCTCGCGACCGACGCGGAGGAAGGCGGCCTCTCCGACACGCTCGGGATCTGGACCGAGAAGAAGCTGTACGGAAAGACCTTCATCGGCATGGTCCGCAGTACCTATCTCGTCGACGCGGACGGGAAGATCGCCCGCGTCTGGAGCAAGGTGAAGGTCAAGGGCCACGCCGCGGACGTGCTCGAGGCGGCGAAGGCGCTTTGAGCGAAAGGCGCGAATCGGTCGCCGCGGTGATCCGCGGCGCATTGCTGACCGGCGAGCCGACCGCCAAGGTCTTTGCGGCGCGCGATGTCGCGCGCCGCTGGCGTCTTGGGCGGCTCGACTGGCGCTTCGATACCGCGATGCCCGAACGCCCCGCTGCGCCGGAACGGCCCGAACTGCTCCCGCCCAATCGCATGCCGAAGCGCGGCAAGGCCGGATCGGAGCGCGGGCGGATCGCGCTGTGGCATGCGCTGGCGCACATCGAATTCGTCGCGATCGACCTTGCGCTCGACATGGCGGGCCGCTTCGGGGCGGCTATGGGCCGGGAATTCGTGAGCGATTTCCTTTCGGTAGCTGCCGACGAGGCGATGCACTTCGCTCTGCTCGACCGCAAGCTCCGCCGCCTCGGCAGCCACTACGGCGCGCTGCCGGCGCACGGGGGCCTGTGGCAGGCCGCGCACGACACGCGGCACGATGTGCGTGCGCGGCTCGCCGTAGTGCCGATGGTGCTGGAGGCGCGCGGGCTCGACGTCACGCCGGCAACGCGTGACCGGGTGCGGGCGCAGGGCGACGAAGGCGGCGCCCGAATCCTCCAGCGAATCCTTGACGACGAGATTCGCCACGTCCGCTTCGGCACAAAGCACTTTATCGCAAGCTGCGACGAAGCGGGCGAAATGCCTGAGAAGTGTTGGAAAACGCTGGTGGAAAGGCACTTTCGCGGCACGTTGAAGCCACCATTCAACGACTCGGCGCGTTCGGCAGCCGGTTTATCGCGAGAGTTCTACGCTGCTATTGCCAGTTAAACCCACCCCCAGTTAGGCCCCCAATCACTGAGACGGAGGAGGGTTCCCAAGTCTCGCTAAAAATTTCGCGCCGGTAACGGGTCTCGGCGTGCACGGATCGCTGCGGCTCAAAGGTCGCAAACAAGAGGACGGGATCTTGGTCGCAACTCTCAGAAATCGGCGGATCGCCAAAGCCGCGGCAGCGGCAGGCGCCGCGTTTCTCGCCATCGCCGCAAGTCCGGCACTGGCCAATTCGAGCGCCGCAGCCGCAGCCGACATGACCGCGCCCGTGCAGGACGCGCAGAAGTCGGTGAGCGGGGATGCGCAGTTTCGCGAACTCTTTGCAAGCTGGCGCTCGCTGGACGGCGACCGCGCCGCGCAGCCGATCGCAAGCACCGGTATTTCGGTCCCCTCGCGCATGCCGCTCGACGGTGCGCAGCTTACCAGCGATTACGGCATGCGTACCCATCCGGTGCTCGGCGGCCGTCGTTCGCACAAGGGTGTCGATCTTGCCGCTCCGACCGGCACTCCGGTCTATGCAACGGCCGATGGTATCGTCGGCCGCGCCGACTGGTTCAGCAGTTACGGCCTGTACGTCCAGATCGAACATGGTGCGAAGCTCCAGACGCGTTTTGCGCACTTGTCGAAGCTCGCCGTGGCCGATGGTCAGCGGGTCAAGAAGGGCGACCTGATCGGCTACGTCGGCTCGACCGGCCGCTCGACCGGCCCGCACCTTCACTACGAAATCCGCATCGACGGCGAGGCGGTCAATCCGATCCCCTACATGGTCGAAACCGAAGCGCAGCAGGCTTTCGCACTGGCGACTGGCCGCGGCGGCATGGGCGGCGGCGAGGAATAGATTTCGCCCCTCGCGCGAGGGGCCGGAGGCAGGCATGGGAGAGGATGCCTGACAAGAAGGCGGCGGGAGCGATCCTGCCGCCTTTTTTCTTGCTGCCGCGGCCCGGGCAGCTAGGTTTCGAATCACAACGAGACGCCGGCAGGGCGCCGTGAGTGGAGAGAAACCGACGATGCATCCCATTACCCACGCCGAAACGCGTCCCGACCGCCCAGCGATCGTGATCGCAGGCTCCGGCGAGACGGTCACGTATGCCGAGCTCGATCGCACCGCCAATCGCTTTGCGCACTTCCTTCGCGCACAGGGCTTGGGGCGCGATGACGCATTCGGCCTGCTGATGGAGAACAACGCGCTCTACCTCCAACTCGTGTGGGGATCGCAGCGCGCGGGCACGATGCTGGTCCCCGTCTCGACCCGCCTCACCGCGCCCGAGATTGCTTACATCCTGAAGGACAGCGGTGCGAAGCTGCTGATCACCTCGACGCAGTTTGCCGACGTGACCGAGGGTGTTCGCCGCGAATGCCCCGATCTGCCCGTGTTCGTGCTCGGGGGGGAGGGGGACGCTGCCCTCGAAGCGGCGATTGCGGTCCAGCCGTCCGAACCGATCGCCGACCCCTGCCCCGGGCTCTACATGCTCTATTCTTCGGGCACGACCGGGCGGCCCAAGGGCATACGCCCCCCGCGCCCGCAGGACGATGACGTTCAGGCGGCGCACGCGCTGGTCATGCTCGCGGTGATGGGGCCGGGCATGCCGGCGGACGGGGAGATGGTCTACCTCTCGCCCGCGCCGCTCTATCACGCCGCGCCGCTCGCCTGGTGCTGCACCGTCCATCGGCTCGGCGGCACAGTGGTGATCATGGAGAAGTTCGATCCTGAGGCCGCGTTGGCCGCGATCGAGGAATACCAGGTGACCGACAGCCAGTGGGTGCCGACCCATTTTGTACGCATGCTCAAACTCGATGATGCCGTGCGCGCCCGCTACGACCTTTCGAGCCATCAGCGCGCCATCCATGCCGCGGCACCCTGCCCGATTCCGGTCAAGCAGGCGATGATCGAGTGGTGGGGGCCGATCCTGGTCGAGTACTACGCCGGATCGGAGGGCATCGGGATGACGCTGATCCGCAGCGATGCCTGGCTCGCGCACCCCGGCTCGGTCGGCCCTGCGCTCCATGGCAAGATCCACGTGTGCGGGTCCGAGGGCGAGGAGCTGCCGCCTGGCGCCGACGGGCTGATCTATTTCGAGAACGACACGATCCCGACCTACCACAACGATCCGGCCAAGACCGCGGAGGCGATGCATCCCGAAGGCTGGATGACCCTGGGCGACATCGGGCACGTGGACGACGACGGCTTCCTCTACCTGACCGACCGCAAGAGCCACATGATCATCTCGGGCGGGGTGAACATCTATCCGCAGGAGATCGAGAACCTGCTCGTCACCCATGACAAAGTGATGGATGCGGCAGTGATCGGTGTGCCCGATCCGGATCTGGGGGAGAGGGTCGTCGCCGTGATCCAGCCGCGCGACATGGCGGATGCGGGCGCGGCGCTCGAGGCCGAGCTGCGCGAATTCCTTGCGCCCCAGCTCGCCCGAATCAAGATGCCCAAACAGTTCGATTTCCGCCCCGATCTCCCGCGCGAGGCGAACGGCAAGCTCTACAAGCGCGAACTGCGCGACGAATACGCCGCCACGGCGCGCGAGGACGCTTAGCCCAGCAACCGCTTGGCGATCGCGCGGACTTCCTCGCCCATGTCCTCGCGTTCGAGCGCTAGGGCGAGCGTTGCTTCGACAAAGCCGGTCTTGCTGCCGCAGTCGAAACGGCGGCCGGCGAAGGTCACCGCATGGAACGGCTGGCCGCCGATCATCCGCGCCATGGCGTCGGTCAGCTGGATTTCGCCCCCCGCGCCCTTCTCCTGATCCTCCAGCGTGCGCATGACCTCGGGCTGGAGGATGTAGCGACCCGAAACGATCTTGTTCGAGGGCGCCTCGTTGATCGGCGGCTTCTCCACCAGGCCGCGGACTTCCGTCAGCGTGCCGCGCTCCTCGCCCGGATCGATCACGCCGTAGCTGGATACTTCCTCGCGCGGCACTTCCAGCACGCTGATGAGGTTGCCGCCGACCTCTTCGTAAGCCGCGACCATCTGCTTCATGCAGCCGGGTTCGCCGACCATAAGCTCGTCGGGAAGGAGGATCGCGAATGGTTCGTCGCCCACGATCGCGCGGGCGCACCAGATCGCATGACCGAGCCCGAGCGGGACCTGCTGGCGCACCGTGATGATGTCGCCGGGCGGGAAGCGCGTCGGTTCGAGGATGTCGAGGCTCTTGCCCCGCTCGCGCATGGTGGTTTCCAGCTCGAAGGCGGTGTCGAAATGCTCGACGATCGCCGTCTTGCCGCGCCCGGTGACGAAGATCATCTGCTCGATCCCCGCCTCGCGCGCCTCGTCCACCGCGTACTGGATCAGCGGCCGATCGACGATCGGCAGCAGTTCCTTCGGAATCGCCTTGGTTGCGGGGAGAAAGCGGGTGCCCAGGCCGGCAACGGGAAACACGGCCTTCCGGATCGGTTTTCGTGCGCTCATGACAGTTGGATAGGTAGCGCGGGGGACCAGCGCAACCGGCGACTTGCGGGAGCATCGATTCACGCTAAACGCTCGACATGGACAAGATCATCATCGAAGGCGGCAAGCGGCTCTCGGGCACGATCCCGATCTCCGGCGCCAAGAACGCTGCGCTTACGCTCATCCCCTGCGCACTGCTGACCGAAGAACCGCTGACGCTGCGCAACCTGCCGCGGCTGGCGGATATCGACGGCTTCCAGCACCTGATGAACCAGTTCGGGATCACGACCTCGATCCAGGGAACGCGGCCCGAGGATTTCGGCCGCGTGATGACGCTGGAAGCGCCGCGGATCACCTCGACCGTCGCGCCCTACGAACTGGTGCGCAAGATGCGCGCCTCGATACTCGTGCTCGGCCCGATGCTGGCGCGGATGGGCGAGGCGACCGTCTCGCTGCCCGGCGGCTGCGCGATCGGCAACCGCCCGATCGACCTGCACCTCAAGGCGATCGAGGCGTTCGGCGCGGAGATCGAGCTGGCGCAGGGCTATGTCCGCGCACGCGCTCCGGACGGCGGGCTGCCCGGCGGCGAGTTCGACTTCCCGGTCGTTTCGGTCGGCGCAACCGAGAACGCGCTGATGGCGGCGGTTCTCGCCAACGGCACCTCTCGCCTGTTCAATGCAGCGCGCGAGCCCGAGATTGTCGACTTGTGCAACCTGCTCGTCGCGATGGGCGCGCAGATCGAAGGCATCGGCACGTCGGACGTGACGATCCACGGCGTGCGGCGGCTCCATGGGGCGACCTATCGCGTAATGGCGGATCGGATCGAAGCGGGTTCCTACGCCTGCGCGGCGGCGATCACCGGGGGCGACGTTCTGCTCGAAGGCGCGAAGGCCGAGGAGATGCAGGCGACGCTCCACGCCCTGCGCAACATCGGCATTCACGTCGAAAGCGAGGCGAAAGGCGTGCGCGTCGGGGCCAACGGGCGGCTTCGGGCGGTGAATCTCTCGACCGCGCCTTATCCCGGCCTCGCGACTGACATGCAGGCGCAGCTCATGGCGCTGCTCACCCGCGCCGAAGGCACCAGCGTGCTGACCGAGACGATCTTCGAGAACCGCTACATGCACGTGCCGGAGCTCAACCGCATGGGCGCGAACATCGAGACCTCGGGCCGCACCGCGATCGTGCATGGAGTCGAGCGGCTGACCGGCGCCGAAGTCATGGCGACCGACCTGCGCGCTTCGATGAGCCTGGTCATCGCCGGCCTCGCAGCGGAAGGGCAGACGCAGGTGCGCCGTCTCTACCACCTCGACCGCGGCTATGAGCGGCTGGAGGAGAAGCTCGCTCTGGTCGGCGCGCAGGTCGAACGGATCGGCGACGAGTAGCTTCGGCGCCGCGGACCTTTCCGCCCGATGCCGCGTTGGCCAGGGGAAAGGAGTTCGATCATGGCATTACTGAAGTTGGCAGCACTCGGAGCGCTCGGATACGCCGGGTACAAGTACTACGAAAAGCACAAGGGGGGCGACCGCGCAGCCTTCGCCGGGAACCAAGGGAACGCGAACGTGCGTGACGCCGGGCCCGAGTCGATGCGCGACAAACCGAAGCGCGGCTGGAGCAAGGCCGACGAGGCGAGCGACCAGAGCTTTCCGGCAAGCGATCCGCCAGCGACCTACTAGGCGGCGTGCGGCAGGCGGGCAGCGGACGACGCGTTCGCCTGCCCTAGTCCCGCGTGGATGCCACCAGCCAAATGCGGATCGCGCCTGCGAGGCCGGGCGGGTGCTCGGCCCTGATCCGCTCCTCGTCGATACGAGCGACCAGCGCGTTGAGCGGTACCGCCTCGCGCTCTGCCGCTGCGCGCAGCATGTCCCAGAACAGCGGCTCGAGGCTGATCGATGTCTTGTGCCCGGCGATCTCGACCGAGCGTTTGACCGGCGGGTGATAAGGAGCAGACATCGCGCCGGCCTAGCACGTCTGCGCGTACTTGACGTGCCTGTTCAGTCTGAATGCGGAACGGCTTCGCAGTCAGGCCCGGACGTCCTGCGGCAGCCGGTTGCCGGCGGTGACCAAGGCATTGACCGGCTGCTGCGCCACCCTAGATAGCCTCCCCGATGCCACGTCCTCGCCCCAACATGGGGATGATGAAGACCGGGACGCCCCGGCAGCTTGTGATGGAGGCTGCTATGGCTTGGTTGGTACTTTTTGTCGCCGGGTTGCTCGAGATCGTCTGGGCCTTTTCGATGAAGCTTTCGGAAGGCTTCTCTCGCCTCGGCCCTTCGCTGGTCACGCTCGTCGCCATGGCGGCCAGTTTCGCACTGCTCGCATGGTCGATGCGCAGTCTGCCGCTAGGGACTGCATACACGGTGTGGACCGGCATCGGCGCGCTTGGCGCTTTTGTCGTGGGTATCGTCTTTCTGGGTGAAAGCGTGACTGCCCTCCGCCTCGTTGCCGCAGCGCTTATCCTGAGCGGCCTCGTCCTGATGAAGCTGTCGAGCGCGTAAAGTCTCTGCTCGCCTGACTTGGCGTTTCCTAGATCGGCCTTCCCTTCGTGATCGGGAGAACAGTCCGTGTCCGAACAGATTCTTTGCCGCAACGTGATGGCCATCACGCCCGACAGCGGACTTTCAGGCAAGCCATCGGGGCGAACTGCACGGTCGCATCGCTCGAAGTCGGGAGCTAGGCGAGGATGTGCTTGCCGGCCTCACGCGCTTCTTCCCCGACGGGCGGCTGCCCGTGATGGGCTCGTTGGCGGGATTCTCCCGCTTCTAGGCCCGCCCGCAGGTGCGTATGACGGGAGGAACCGCTCACGCCATCGGCCCGTTCTGCCTCTACAATGATGTTCCTGGACCGCGACAGGGGTTCGCATGGCTAGCCAAGCGGCGAACGAGCACCCCAACAGGAAATACGCGATCGGGCTGGCCCGCGCGTTCGGCGGCGCGATCATCTTCGGCCTGCCGAACCTGATGACGATGGAGATGTGGTTCCTCGGCTTCTATCTCGACCGCACGCGCCTGATCCTCTTCCTCCTCGTGAACTTCGCGATCCTGGTAGGTCTCTCCCGGTTCTCCGGCTTCGAGGAGACGGCGAGTTCCAAGGAGGATCTGCTGGATGCGCTCGCCGCCTACGGGGTGGGTGTGATCGCGTCCGCGGCCACCCTCACTATCTTCGGAATTCTGCTGCCCGGCATGCCGCTGGGTGAGATCGTCGGCAAGATCGCCGTGCAAAGCGTCCCGGCAAGCTTTGGCGCGATCATCGCGCGCCAGCAGATGAGAGGCAAGACGGACGAGGAGGAGGACGAGGAGCGCGACGTGGCCGAGCGTCGCGGCGGCTATGGCTGGCAGCTGTTCCTGATGGTGGCCGGGGCGCTGTTCCTGGCCTTCAACCTCGCGCCGACCGAAGAGATGATCCTGATCGGCTTCAAGATGTCGCCCTGGCACGGCATCGCGCTGGTGCTGGTCTCGCTTCTGATCCTCCACGCCTTTGTTTACGGCGTCGGCTTCGCCGGGCAGGAACAGCCGCCTGAAGGGAGCGGCTTCAGGCGGGTTTTCATCAGCTACACGATTGCAGGGTACGGTATCGCGCTGCTCGTCAGCCTCTATGTGCTGTGGACCTTCGGACGGATGGATGGTGCAGACCTGACACAGATTGCCTCCATGACGGCGGTTCTCGCGTTTCCGTCAGCAGTCGGGGCGGCGATTGCGCGGCTGGTGGTCTGAAGGGGAAGCCGATGACGCAGGCCGGACACGAGGAGCAATCGGGAAAGCGGCACCGCAAGCAGCGGTCGCAACCTCCGCTGCTCGAATGGATATCCGCCGCGGTCGGGCTTTTGCTGACGTTGACAGTGCTCGGCGCGCTGGCGTGGGAGGGGCTGATGGGTCCGAACGGTGCTCCGCCCGCGGTCGAGGCGACGGTCAGCCGGATCACGCCCGTTCAGGCCGGCTACGTGGTAGAGGTCGAGCTGCACAATCGTTCGTCCGCCACGGCGGCCGCCGTGGAGATCGAAGGAGAGCTTACCAAATCCGACGGGACGGCTACGACCAGCACGGCGACCGTGGATTACGTCCCCGGGGAATCCACACGGAACGCCGGACTCTTCTTCAAGGACGACCCGCGCCGCCACCGGCTCGAAGTCCGCGCGCTGGGCTTCGCGGAGCCTTGAGCTGGCAGCGCCGCGGGGCCCTAAACCCGGCCCTCGAGAAGCCGCTTCGAGGGAGATGCACTTTCGCGGCGAAGGCTAGCGCAGAGCGCAGCGCATCAGAATGTCTGTCTGGACATCGGTACCGACAGTGAAGTCGTGCTTTCCAAAGGGCACGAAGTCCTGCCGTTCATAGAAAGCGATCGCCTTGGTGTTATTCTCCCAAACGCCCAGCCACACCGTATCGCAGCCCCGACGACGCGCTTCTTCCAGCGAGAAATCGAGCAGCGCCTTGCCGACTCCCCGCCCTTGCTGCCGCGCGTCTACATAGATGCGCTCGACCTCCAGCGTTTCGCCGTCGACCTGTTCCGTCTGCGCGTCGCCTGTGTTGATCTTGAGGTAGCCGGCGAGTTCGCCTTCGACTTCCGCGAAGAGGAAATGGGAATCAGGTGCCGCGAGCTCCGCTGCCATACGTTCGACTGCGAACGCGCGTTCTACATAGGCCGCCAGATCGTCGGGGGCATTGCCGCTGGCGAAGGCGGCAGCGAAGGTTCGCCGGGCGAGCTCCGCGAGCGCTTCAACTTCGGATGGATCTACCGGCCGGATCGTACAGTTCTCCATTGCGCGTGGGTATTCGGCGGCGTCGCATGCGGTCAAGTTCCGGCCGCCCCGATGCGCGCGCCGATACGATTTTTTTGGGGTGGTTCCCTCCCCGGGCGCCGCCTAGGCTTCGTGCTCGATCAGATCATGCGAACGCGGGCGAGCGAATGTCGGAAGGATATCAGGCTCTCACCGAAAAAGAGAAGCAGACGCTGCGGTTGATCGTCCGCGGCTATGACGCGAAGTCGCTGGCGCGGCGCCTCGGAATTTCCGTCCACACGGTGAACGAGCGCCTGCGCCACGCGCGGCGGAAGATGGAAGTTTCCAGCAGCCGCGAGGCGGCGCGAATGCTTCTCGACAAAGAGGGCGAAGGGCCCAATTTTCTTGCGGGCAAGCAAATGGGGGCAGCCGGACCAGCCCCTGGCGTGGGACACGATGGAGCAGTGGCGAACGGTCTCGATGCGAGGTCCCGCCGCTTCTGGATCATCGGAGGAATGCTCATGTCTCTCGTTCTCGCAACGCTCGCGCTCACATCCCTGTCGCAAGTCGCCGAACCCGCCGCGGGGAGCAGCCAGGCGGCCCCGGCCGATGCCGGCGCTCCCGCTGCGGAAGTGGGGGACGAAATCATGGAGGCGGCGCGGCAATGGCTTACCCTCGTCGATCAGGAGCGCTGGGATGAAAGCTGGAACGAGACCGGCCGGGCCTTCAAGGAACTGAACACGAGCGAGAAATGGGCTTCGGTTTCCGAGCAGGCCCGGCCCCCGCTGGGCAAAGTGCTTTCGCGGACCCCGATCAGCCAGGAAGGCGTGCCGGCGCCGCCTTATGGTTACGAGATGATCAAGTTCCGCACGAGCTTCGCCAACAAGGCCGAGGTCACGGAAACCGTGACGCTGGTTCGCGAGGGTTCCAGCTGGCGGGTGGTCGGCTACTGGATTTCCTGACGGTACCACGTCGGAAGGCGCCGGCAATTCCCGCCAAGGCGATGGCGAGCCGCCGCTGTGACGTCGAGCGGGCTTGTCGGCTCGAGAGCCGCCAAGCCGCCGGCCGAGCTAGCCGCTCGCCATCGTCAATACATGTGCTGGCCGCCGTTTATGCTCATCGTCGAGCCGGTGACGAAGCCGCCCTCGTCGCTGGTAAGGAAGGCGACGCCGCGGGCGATTTCGTCCGCCTGGCCGAGGCGGCCGACGGGGATCTTGGCGACGATCTTCTCCAGCACCGGCTCCGGCATCGCTGCGACCATGTCGGTGTCGATATAGCCGGGGGCGATCGCGTTGACGGTAACACCGGAGCGCGCACCTTCTTGCGCCAGCGCCTTGGTGAAACCGTGGATGCCGCTCTTGGCCGCGGCGTAGTTGACCTGGCCGTACTGCCCGGCCTGGCCGTTGATCGAGCCGATGTTGACGATCCGGCCCCAGCCGCGCTCGCGCATTCCGGGGAAGCACGCCTTGGCCATGTTGAAGCATCCGCCGAGGTTGATCCGCATGACCTCGTTCCAGTCGTCGTACGTCATCTTGTGCAGCGTGCCGTCGCGGGTAATGCCGGCATTGTTGACGACGATGTCGACGTCCCCGACCTCCTCCGTCACCCGCCTGCAGCCGTCCTGGCATGCCTCGTGATCGCCCACGTCCCACTTGTAGACCGGAATGCCGTTCTCAGCGGAAAAGCGCTGCGCTCTCTCGTCGTTGCCGGCATAGTTGGCGACCACCGTGCGCCCCTGCGCCTTGAGCGCGAGGCTGATCGCCTCGCCGATACCGCGGGTTCCGCCGGTGACGATTGCAACGCGAGCCATGGACTTGTCTCTCCGCCTGATTTTTGTGGGTCCCGAAGGTCTACGCGAAGGCTGCGCGACACAAAAGAAAAACCCCGCCGGGAGCGGGGTCTTGCAGACGAATTCAGGTGCCGATGACGGTCAGAAGCGGAACTGCGTGCCGACGTAGACCGCCTGGCTGTCCTGTTCCATGTCGGTGAGCGGGGCGAGCCGGTCGCGATCCTGCGACAGCCGCACGCCCGCAGTGACGTCCAGATTGCGGGTAACGCGGTAGGCGCCGCCGAGATCGACGGACTGATCGCCCAACCCTTCGAGCGTGCGCGGCGCGCGGCCGATACTGCGGTCCCGCTCAAACGCGATGCGTGGCTGGAACCGGCTCGGTTCTTCCTCGCGGCCCTGGGCCGGTTCGAAACTGGCGAGATCGGGAACGTCCATCTCGCGCACACCCTCGGGCAGCGAAGGCGCCTTGGCGAAGGTCTGATAACCGCGGGCAATGCCCAGATTGTAGCGGGTCGAGGCGATCGTCGCGGCACCGGTTCCCGGCTCTCCGGCGATCGAGGCCAGCGTCGAGCGGAACGAGATCGCGCGCGCGGTTTCCTTGTCGACGCGGACGGCCACGGTCACGGTGCGGTCGAGCGGCTTGGCGGGCCCGGCGGGCGTGAAGCGCAGCATCTGGCCGTGTGCGGCGACCTGCTGTGCGACTCGCCGGGCGAGCTGCGGATCGACCGATGCGGGCGTGAAGGGAGCGAACTGCCCGGCCGCAGGGGCGGCGGTTTCCCCATTCTCCAGCCCGACGAGCGCCAGGCCGGCCGAAGGAATCGCGAACGCAAGGCACGCAGCAGACAGCAGTGTGGGCGCAAACCCACTCTTGCGTGTCATCTTGCGTGACCCAGACATTGTAGCGCGTCCTTCCCCTTGTTCCCCCGCCATCCAAGCCGATCGGGCCTGAACAGTTCCTGACTTTGCCGCGCCATTCGCCCCGGTGAGACTCGGGCGCAAGAGAGTCGAAAGGAAAGCTAGGATCGATCCATCGCCTTGACCAGCGTTTTCCACAGGGGGCGCCCCGCGAATTCGGCGCGGGTGTTGCACCATGCACACAGGCCGCCGAGCGATTAAGGCGCGGTTCAAACGCCCGCGGGTCAATCCGGGCTTCCGAACATGCAGTCCACGCTGTGCTTGCCGCTCGCGCCGCGCGGGCTATAGAGACGGACGAGAACACTGACAGGATACGACCCGATCATCATGAACGCGAACCGCCTTGCTTCGACCGTTTCCCGCGGCCTGCTCGCCTCGCTGGCGCTCGCCGGCCTCACGGCCTGCGGTGGCGGCGGCCGTCCCGCTTCGGATCTCGCCGCCAGCCAGGTGACCACGATCGGCGTCAATTCCTACCTCTGGCGCGCGGCGCTGGAGACGGTGAGCTTCGCACCGCTGCTCCAGACCGACAGCGCGGGCGGGGTGATCGTGACCGACTGGTACACGAACCCGGAGAACCCGAGCGAGCGAGTCAAGTTGACGGTCTCGATCCTCGACCAGGACCTGCGCGCCGACGCCGTGCGCGTCGCTGCCAGCCGTCAGGTTGCGCAGGGCGGAACCTGGGTCGATGCGCCGGTGCAGGCGGCGACGGTGCAGAAGCTCGAAGGCATCATCCTGACCAAGGCTCGCGACCTGCGCCGCCAGGCGGTGGTTTCCTAATACAATTCTCCCTAACGGGGTTTCCATGACCGAGAACCGTTTCGATCCGTCGCAGGCCGACGGGCGCTGGCAGCGCGCATGGGACGACGCGCGCTGTTTCGAGGCCGACAGCGATTCGACCAAGCCCAAGAGCTATGTGCTGGAGATGTTCCCCTATCCTTCGGGGCGCATCCATATCGGGCACGTGCGCAACTACACGATGGGCGACGTGCTTGCGCGCTACAAGCGGATGACCGGGCACGAGGTGCTGCATCCGATGGGCTGGGACGCCTTTGGCATGCCGGCCGAAAACGCGGCGATGGAGAAAGGCGTCCACCCCGGCGGCTGGACCCGCGCCAACATCGCCAACATGAAGTCGCAGTTGAAGCGCATCGGTTTCGCGCTCGACTGGAGCCGCGAGATCGCAACCTGCGATCCGGACTACTACGGGCACGAACAGGCGCTGTTCCTCGACCTCTACGAAGCTGGGCTGGTCTATCGCAAGGAGAGCGAGGTCAACTGGGACCCGGTCGACATGACCGTGCTCGCCAACGAGCAGGTGATCGACGGTAAAGGCTGGCGCTCAGGCGCCGAGGTCGAGAAGCGCAAGCTCAACCAGTGGTTCCTCAAGATCACCCAGTTCGCCGGGGAACTGCTCGACGGGCTGGGTGAGCTCGATGACTGGCCCGACAAGGTCCGCCTGATGCAGGAGAACTGGATCGGCCGGAGCCGCGGTCTGCAGTTCTCGTTCGATCTGTCGGACGGCGAGAGTCTGGCGGTCTATACCACCCGGCCCGACACGATCTTCGGCGCGAGCTTCGTCGCGGTCGCGCCCGACCATCCGGTCGCGCAGCGTGTGGCGACGATCAACTGCGACGCGGCCAAGTTCATCGAGCGATGCAAGCGCGGCGGCACGACCGCGGCCGAACTCGAGACGGCGGAGAAGCTCGGCTTCGATACCGGCATCGGTGCGCGCCATCCGTTTACTGGCGAGTACCTGCCGGTCTACATCGCTAACTTCGTGCTGATGGACTACGGCACTGGCGCGATCATGGCGGTGCCCGGGCACGATCAGCGGGACTTCGAATTCGCGACCAAGTACGGCCTGCCGATCCCGCGGGTCGTCGCGGCGAGCGCGGAAGAGGCGGACAAGCCTTTCGCCGGCGAGGCCGAATCGGGCGACGGTGTGCTGGTCAACTCGCAGTTTCTCGACGGGATGGAGGTCGAGGCGGCCAAGCGCGAGGTGATCACGCGCGCCGAAAAAGGCGGCTGGGGCCAAGGCACGACCGTGTGGCGTCTGCGCGACTGGGGCGTCTCGCGCCAGCGCTACTGGGGCACGCCGATCCCGTTCATCCACTGTGCCGCCTGCGGCGTGGTGCCTGTGCCCAAGGACCAGCTTCCCGTCGTCCTGCCCGAGGACGTCGATTTCAAGACTCCGGGCAACCCGCTGCTGCGCCATTCGACCTGGAAGCACGTCGACTGCCCGAAGTGCGGCGGCAAGGCGGAGCGCGAGACCGACACGCTCGACACGTTCGTCGATTCGAGCTGGTACTTCCTGCGCTTCGCCAGCCATCCCGCTGACAAGCCGTTTAACCGCGAGGAAGTCGCCAAGTGGCTGCCGGTCGAACAATATATCGGCGGGATCGAGCATGCGATCCTGCACTTGCTCTACGCCCGCTTCTGGACCCGCGCCTGC
>JAPSJS010000012.1 GCA_031178065.1 Altererythrobacter sp. | reverse complement strand
TGGCAGGTCGAAGGCGGCCCGCTGTCGCCCGAAAGCCCGGTGACCATGCGGTGGAACAACGGCGAAGGCCAGCTCTTCACGATCCATCTGACGGTCGACGAGCACTACATGATCACGGCCGAGCAGGCCGTCGCCAACACCGGCCAGGGCCCCGTCGTCGTGCGGCCCTTCGCACTGCTCAACCGCACCAGCCGCACCGCCAGCCAGAGCACCTGGACGCTCCATTCCGGCCCGATCGGCTATTTCGGCGACGGCGTGCGGTTCGGGCCCGACTACGACGAGCTCGACGAAGACGGCACGGTGGCGCCGGAAGGCCGCGCCGGCTGGATCGGCTTTACCGACATCTACTGGCTTTCGGCGCTCGCGCCCGAGGCGGGCAGTACGCCGCAAGCCGAATTCCGCCCGCTGGGGCAGCAGTACTATCGCGCCTCGCTGGTCTATCAACCCGTCACCGTGGCGCCAGGCCGCCAGGTCACGCGGACCACGCGGCTGTTCGTCGGCGCCAAGGACAACGAGGTGCTCGACGCCTACGAAACAGCGGGCGTCCCCGGCTTCGACAATGCGATCGACTGGGGCTGGTTCGGCGTGATCGAGAAGCCGATCCTGTGGCTGCTCAAGCACCTCTACGATCTGGCCGGCAACTTCGGCGTGGCGATCATCCTGCTCACCGTGGTCGTGCGCCTGCTGATGTTCCCGATCGCGCAGAAGCAGTTCGCCAGCATGGCGGCGATGAAGGCCGTCCAGCCTAAGATGAAGGCGATCCAGGAGCGCCACAAGGACGACAAGCAGAAGCAGCAGCAGGAGATCATGAAGCTGTACAAGGACGAAGGCGTCAATCCGCTCGCCGGATGCCTTCCTCTGCTGCTTCAGATCCCGATCTTCTTCGGGCTCTACAAGGTCCTGATGCTGTCGATCGAGATGCGCCACAAGCCGTTCGCGCTGTGGATCGAGGATCTTTCCGCGCCCGATCCGGCGCATATCCTCAATCTCTTCGGTATACTGCCGTTCGAGGTGCCGAGCCTGATCGCGATTGGCCCGCTGGCGGTGCTGCTGGGCGTGACCATGTGGCTGACCTTCAAGCTCAACCCGAGCTCCATGGACCCGATGCAGCAGCAGATCTTCAACATCATGCCCTGGGTGCTGATGTTCGTCATGGCGCCTTTTGCGGCCGGCCTGCTGCTCTACTGGATCACCAACAACGTGCTGACGCTGGCGCAGCAGAGCTACCTCTACTCGAGGAACCCGCAGCTCAAGGCGCAGGCGGAGAAGGACAAGGTCGACCGCCAGACGGCGGCCGAGGGCGAGCAGAAGGGCAAAGCGTGAGCGAGCCTTCCGACATCTCGGTACTGGAGGAACACGCGGCGAAGCTGTTTTCGGGCCGGGTCGAGTTCCTGCTGTCCGCGCCGCAGCTCAAGTTCCTGCCCGAGCCGACGGTGCCGGAAATCGCGTTCTGCGGCCGCAGCAACGTCGGCAAGAGCTCGCTGCTCAATGCGCTCACCGGGCGCAGAGCGATCGCGCGCACGTCGGTCACGCCGGGCCGGACGCAGGAGCTGAACTTCTTCGAGGTCGGCGATCCGACGCTGTTTCGCCTGGTCGACATGCCGGGCTACGGCTTCGCCAAGGCGCCGGTGAAAGTGGTCGAGCGCTGGCGGCAGCTCGTGCGGACGTACCTCAAGGGCCGTGACGTTCTCCACCGTACGCTGGTGCTGATCGATTCGCGGCACGGGCTGAAGGACGTCGACCGCGAGATGATGAAGATGCTCGACGAGACCGCCGTCGGCTACCGTCTGGTTCTCACCAAGGCCGACAAGATCAAGGCGAGCGAGCTTGCTGCGGTACGCGACGCGACCGCGGCCGAGGCACGCAAGCATCCCGCGGCGCACCCCACGCTCCACGTCACCAGTTCCGAGAAGGGCATGGGCATCGCCGAACTGCGCGTGGCGGTGCTGGAGGACGCGCGGGTATAACCTCGACAGGCCCTGGGGGACCCCTTAGGGCCGGCACGGCAGAAGCGGTGGGCATGCGATGAAGCTGATTATCGGCAACAAGAACTATTCGAGCTGGAGCCTGCGCGCCTGGCTCGCCCTCAAGCAGTCGGGCCTCTCGTTCGAGGAGTTGATCGTCAACATCGGCGGCGAGGAATGGGCTTCGGTCCGGCGCGAATCGGGCGAGATCATGCCCTCCGGCAAAGTCCCCGTGCTGTGGGACGGCGAGACGGTGATCTGGGACAGCTTCGCCATTCTCGAATACCTTGCCGACAAAGTCGGGCGCGAGCGGTTCTGGCCCAAGGACGACACCGCGCGCGGCATGGCCCTGTCGATGGTCGCCGAGATGCACAGTTCCTACCAGGCGCTGCGCAGCGAGTGCCCGATGAACGTGCGCAAGCGGTTCGAGGGCGTGCGGATCTCCGACGACGCAAAGGCGAACATCGTGCGCATCCTCCAGCTCTGGGCCGAGGCGCGGGCGCGCTTCGGCAAGGGCGGCCCGTTCCTGTTCGGCACCTTCGGCGCGGCGGACGTGTTCTACGCGCCCGTCGTGAGCCGTTTCGTCACCTACGGCGTCGCGGTGCCCGGTTTCGCGCAGGCCTACATGGAAGCAGTGTGGGAACACGAATGGATGCAGGCCTGGATCGAAGGCGCGGAAGAAGAACGATGGGTCATCGAGCAGTACGAAACCGCGCCGCGCACCTGATCGGCGCGCTGGCGCTGCTGCTTGCGTCGCTGCTTCCCGCATCAGCCAATGCCTGGGGTTACTACGGCCACCAGACGACCGCGAGAATCGCGCTTGCCAATGTCACGCCGGAAACCCGCGCCGCCATCGCGCGGCTGATCGCGCACGAGAAGGAACTCGGCACGCCCGAATGCCGCATGGGCGATCTCGCCGATGCCGCGACATGGCCGGACTGTCTTCGCGGCACCTACTGGCGCTGGGCCCATACCTTCGCCTGGCACTACCGCACCGCGCCGGTTTGCGAGGCCTACGACGCCAAAAAGCACTGCGCGGGCGACAACTGCGTGACCGCGCAGATCGAGCGTAACTTCCGCATCCTGTCCGACGAGAGCCTACCGGCGAACGTGCGGCTGGAGGCGCTCGCCTTCATGGTCCACTTCGCCGGCGACGTGCACATGCCGCTGCATTCGGGCGACAAGGACGACCGCGGCGGCAACGACCGGGTGACCGATTACGGCATCGTGCCCGACCGCAACCTTCATTCGATCTGGGACACGGCGCTTGCCGAGCGCGCGATCACTGCGGCCGAGCCGCCGCTGGTGCGGCGATATTCGCGAGAGGAGAAGGCGGCGCTTGCCGGCGGCGATCCCGCCGAATGGGGCCGCGAAAGCTGGCAGATCGCGCGCGACTTCGTCTATCCCAACGCCTTCGACCGCGACCCCTGCGAGGGCGACCTGCCGCTTGAAACCGCCCTGACGCAAGAGGATATCGTCGCCGCCGTCCCGGTGGTCGAGCGCCGCGTGACTCAGGCGGGCCTGCGCATAGCGGACCTCCTCGACGCGGCCTTCGCTCCGGGCGCGGCGGGCGAGTTGCCCTAGGCGTCCAGGAACGGCGCCACGATTTCCCGCCGCACGCGTGCCAGGCGTCCGCTTTGCCGGTCGAGCATCGCCCAGGTCGTTGCCGCTGCGACGATGATCTTGCCGGCTGCGTCGCGGAACTCGACCCGACGCACCGAGGTCGCACCGCGCGGCTCGCCGTCGATCCAGGTCTCGGCGGCCACACTCTCGCCTTCGGAGACGTTGCCGCGATAGTCGATCTCGTGCCGCGTCACCACCCAGACGTAGTCGCGCACATGCTCCGGCGTGGCCGCCGCTTCCCAGTGCGCCGTCGCAAGATCCTGCACCCACTGCACCCAGACTGCATTGTTGACGTGGCCCATCACGTCGATGTGCTCGGACCTCGCGGTGAAGGTGCGATGGAAGCGCGCGCTCACTTTTATCGCCCTACCGCTTCACTGCTTGAGGGTATGGCCGCCATACCCATCTGCCACAGGATGAAGGCGAACTCCTCGGCGGTCTCCTCGAGACTCTCGAACCGCCCGGACTTGCCGCCGTGGCCCGCGCCCATATTGGTCTTGAGCAGGAGCTCGTTGTCGTCGGTCCTGAGTTCGCGCAGGCGGGCGACCCATTTGGCCGGTTCCCAATAAGTCACCCGCGGATCGTTGAGCCCGGCGGTCACCAGCATAGGCGGATAGGCCTGTGCGCGCACGTTCTCGTAGGGGCTGTAGCTGCGGATCAGCTCGAACGCCGTTTTGTCCTCGACCGGATTGCCCCACTCGGGCCATTCGCCCGGCGTCAGCGGCAGGCTCGCGTCGAGCATGGTGTTGAGCACGTCGACGAAGGGTACGTGGGCGACGACCGCGCCCCAGAGTTCGGGATCGGAGTTGATCACCGCGCCCATCAGCTCGCCGCCGGCGGAGCCGCCCGAGATGCTGATCTTGCCGGCCTCGGTATGACCGCGCGCGATCAGCCCCTTCGCCACGTCGACGAAGTCGGTGAAGGTGTTGACCCGCCGCTCCAGCTTCCCGGCCTTGTACCAGGCGCGGCCGAGATCGTCGCCTCCCCGGATGTGCGCGATGGCATAGGCGAAGCCGCGGTCAACCAGGCTGAACCGCGTCGTCGAGAAGCCCGGCGGAATGGCGATGCCGTAGGCGCCGTAGCCGTAGAGGTGCAACGGGCCCGCGCCTGCACGGTCGGCACGGTAGAGGATCGAAACCGGGATCGGCGTTCCGTCGCGCGCCGCGATCTCGATCCGCTCGGTGCGGTAGAGCGAGGCGTCGTAGCCGGACGGGATCTCCTGCACTTTCAGCGTTTCGAGCCGCCGCTCCGCCACGTGGTAGTCGTAGACGGTCGAGGGGCTGACCATGCTTTCGTAGGACAGCCGCAGCGCGTCGGTCGCGAACTCGGGATTGTTGCCGAGCCCGGCGGTGTAGCTCTCCTCCGGGAAGGCGATCGGCTCGACCCGCTCGGGATCGTCGTAGTACCGCACCTCGATCGTATCGAGGCCCGCCTGCCGCCCTTCGACGACGTAGACGTCGCGGAACAGCGCAAAGCCGGTGAGGTAGAATTCGTCCGAACCCTCGATCAGCGTCGTCCAGTCGGACGGATCGGCGAGCGGTGCGGTTGCGAGGCGGAAGTTCTCGTGCGTATCGTTGGCGTGGATGAACAGCGTCTCGCCGTTGGTGTCGACGTCGTACTCCACGCCCTTGCGCCGCGCATGGACCAGCAGCGGCTCGGCCAGGGGATCGTCGGCGGGGATCAGGCGGACCTCGCTCGTCTCGTGATCGCTGGTGCCGACGATCAGCCACTTGTCGTCCGCCGAGAGCGTCGAGCCGACGCGGAAGCCCTCGTCGTCCTCGTGATAGAGCTCGACGTCCTCCTCGGCAGGCTTACCGAGCCAGTGGAGCCGCGCGTTGTCCGTCCGCCACTGCTCGTTGGCGAGCGAGTAGACGATCCCGTTGTCCCCTGCGACCCAGACCAGTGCGGAGAGCGTGCCGGGAATCTCGTCGGGCAGGATCTCGCCGGTGGCGAGATCCTTGATCCGCAGGGTGAAACGTTCCGACCCGCTGTCGTCGATCGAATAGGCGAGCTTGCTGCCGTCCTGGCTGACCGACAGCGCACCGACGCGGAAGTATTCCTTGCCCTCGGCCAGCGCGGGTTCGTCGAGGATGAGCACGTCGGCGCTGCCGTCGTCGGGCGCACCGACCGGGCGTCGCCACCATTTCTTGTACTCGGCGCCTTCCTCGAACTCGATCCAGTAGAGCCAGTCGCCGTCCTTCTGCGGGACCGACTTGTCCGCTTCCTTGATCCGCGCCCGCATCTCCTTGAACAGCGTGTCGACCAAGGGGCGGTAGGGCTTCATCCGCGCTTCGAACCAGGCGTTCTCCGCCGCGAGGTGAGCGAGGACCTCGGCATCGTCGACTACCGGATAGCCGGGATCGCGCAGCCAGGCGTAGTCGTCGGAAATCTCGAGCCCGTGATGCGTTGCAGTAACGGGCCGCTTCTCCGCGATGGGCGGCCCAAATACGGATTGTTCGGTGGCATGATCCATCCTGCGCCTCTATGTGGGCCACGAAAGGACCGCAACCATGCTGATGCAAACCCACGAAGCCCGCCTCACCGCCCTGCGCGAGGAACTGAAGCGACGGGGGCTGGATGGTTTCGTCGTTCCGATCTCCGACGAGCACATGAGCGAGTACATCGGCGGCTATGCCCAGCGCCTCGCCTGGCTGACCGGCTTCGGCGGCTCGGCCGGCAGCGCGGTCGTGCTGCGCGACAAGGCGGCGATGTTCATCGACGGACGCTACACGATCCAGGTGCGCGAGCAGGTCGACGGGAAGCTCTACGACTATTGCCTGGTGCCGCAGGTCTCGATGGGCAAGTGGATCGCGGAGAATGCGCCCGAAGGCGCGAAGATCGGGTTCGACCCCTGGCTCCACACCAAAGGCTGGGCTGACCAGGTCGGCAAGGCGCTGGCGAAGAAGGGCAGCGAGCTTATTGCAGTCGACAGCAATCCGGTCGACGCCGTGTGGGCCGACCGGCCTGACCCGTCTCCGGCACCTGCGCTGGTCCATGGGGACGAGCACGCCGGCCGTTCGAGCGCGGAGAAGCGCGCCGAAGTCGCCGACTGGCTCAAGAGCGAAGGCTATGACGCCACCGTCGTCTCTGCGCTCGATTCGATCGCCTGGCTGCTCAACATTCGCGGTGCCGACGTCGAGCGGACGCCGGTCGCGCTGTCCTATCTCATCGCGCACAGCGACGGGACGGCGGAGCTGTTCATCGCGCCCGAGAAAGTCACTCCCGAGCTCGAGAAACACCTCGGCAACGCGGTGACGATCCGCGCGCGCAGCGCGTTCGAGAACTCCCTCAGCGGGATGAAGGGCAAGACCGTTTCGGTCGATCCCGACTACGGCGTGGCGGCGATCTTCCGCCTGCTCGAGGATGCGGGTGCGAAGCCGGTCGCGGAGCGCGATCCGGTGATCCTGCCCAAGGCGATCAAGAACCCGATCGAGCAAGAAGGGCACCGACGGGCACAGGAACGCGACGGCGCGGCGGTTGCGCGGTACCTCCACTGGCTCTCGGTCGCGGCGCCCAAGGGCGGCGAGACCGAGCTTTCCGCCGCGGCCAAGCTGCAGGAGTTCCGCCTCGCCACCGGTGCGCTCAAGGACAACAGCTTCGACACGATCTCCGCCGCCGGGCCGCATGCGGCGATCCCGCACTATCGGGTCGACGAGGAATCGAACCTGCCGATCGAGCCGGGCAGCATCTTCCTGTGTGATTCGGGCGGGCAGTACCTCGACGGGACGACCGACATCACGCGCACGGTGTGGATCGCGCCCGGCGAGCCGACGGCGGAGCAGAGGGACCGCTTCACCCGCGTGCTCAAGGGGCATATCGCGATCGACCGCGCGACGTTCCCGCAAGGGACCAACGGCAGCCAGCTCGACGCTTTCGCGCGGCAGTTCCTGTGGCAGGCGGGGGTCGACTACGGCCACGGCACGGGGCACGGCGTCGGCAGCTACCTCGGGGTCCACGAGGGGCCGCAGCGCATCGCCAAGGCGAGTGGCGGACAGGCCGGTACGGGGCAGGAGCTCCACGCCGGCATGATCCTCTCGAACGAGCCCGGCTACTACAAGGGCGGCGAATACGGCATTCGCATCGAGAACCTGATCCTGACCGTGAAGCGCGACATTCGCGGCGGCGAAGGCGAGTGGCTCGGGTTCGAGACGCTCACGTTCGTGCCGATCGACCGCACGCTGGTCGAGCGCTCGCTGCTGACGGAGGAGGAAATCGCCTGGTGGAATGCCTACCACGCGAAGACCCGCGAGATCCTCGCGCCGCAGCTCGAGGGCGAGGCGCTCGCCTGGCTCGAGGAGGCTTGCCGGCCGCTCTGAAAAGCCTTTCCTACACGTCTATGTTCCGGTAATGTTCCCACGGTCGCGAGTCGCAGATGGGAGAGATGCGATGATCGGTTACGTAACGCTGGGGACCAACGACCTGCAGGGTAACGCCGGGTTCTACGACGCGCTCGCCGCAGAGCTGGGGGCCGGCAGGATCATGGATTTCGACACCTTCGTCGTCTGGGGCGAACTGGGCGGCGGCGGTGCGGGCATCTCGCTGGTCAAGCCTTACGACGGCAACGCGGCGACGGCCGGCAACGGGGCCATGGCCGCGCTTCAGGCAAAGGATTCCGAGCAGGTCCGGCGGCTCCACGAGATCGCGCTCGCCAACGGTGGCAGCGACGAGGGTGCGCCCGGGCCGCGCGGCGAGCCGGACGCGCAGGGCAATACGTTCTACGCCGCCTATTTCCGCGATCGCGAGGGCAACAAGCTCAGCGCATTCTGCATGGTGCAGGGCTGATGGGCGGGACCTCGATCGAGCGGTTTCCGATCCACCTCGGGCTCGGCGCTGCGGCGGTGAGCGAGCCCGAGTTCACCGGCATGGAATGGTACGGTGACTATGTCGCGCGCCATGCCGCCGACGGGAAGGAGGGGCGGCTGGTGAGCTTCCATCGCTTCACCCAGCCGTGGGACAGCTGGGAGATGCACCCGGTGGGCGACGAGGTCGTGCTGTGTCTCGAAGGCGCGCTGACGCTGCATCAGGAACATGCCGACGGCTCGACCGCGACGGTGACGCTGGGGCGCGGGGAATATGCGATCAATCCCCCGGGGACCTGGCACACGGCGGATGTCGAGGGCGAGGCGGCGGCGCTGTTTATCACCGCGGGCGAAGGGACCGAGCACCGGCCCCGCTAGGCCGCACCGCGGCTCCCGATCCTTGCGCGTGGTTGAACGCGGCGCCGGCGCTGCGACAAACCGCGACACTTGCGCTCTTTCGCGGGATAATCCTGCGACAATCGCGGGCTAGAAAGGCACTCTGAGCTGCGGGAGCCGCCTCCTACCTCCCCCCTTCCGGGCGGCCTCGCAGTTCAACCTTTCCCCGAACGGAGGTTCGACGATGAAGAAGGTTGCCCTTTCCCTTTCCGCAGCCGCGCTCGTGCTGGGCGGTGCGACCGCCGGTCTCGCGCAGCATGACCGCAATCGCCACGGCCCCGATGTGGACCGCGACGGCAACGTCACGCGCGCCGAGATGGCCGCCCACGCGGGCGCCATGTTCGAACGGCTCGACGCCAATGGCGACGGCAGGCTCGACGCCGCCGACCGCGAGGCGCGCAAGGCCGAGCGCTTTGCGCGGCTCGATGCCGACGGCGATGGCGAGGTGACCCAGGCCGAGATGGACGCGCATCGCGCCGAGCGCCGTGCGAGAATGGCCGAACGCCGTGCGGAGTACGCCGAAAAGCGCGAAGAGCGCCGCACCCAGCGCTTCGCGCGGCTCGACACCGACGGCAGCGGCGGGGTGTCCCAGGCCGAAATGCAGGCGGCGCGCGAGGCGCGTAGCGAAGCGCGGGGCGAACGCGGCGCCCGCAAGATGGCCCATGGCCGCCGCGGCGGCCGTGCGATGGGCATGGCGATGCTGCGCGGGGCCGACGCCGATGGCGACAAGGCGGTCACGCGCGCCGAGTTCGACGCCGCGCTCGAGCGCCGTTTCGCCCGCTCGGATGCCGACGGCGACGGCACGATCACCGCAGCCGAACGCAAGGCCGCCCGTGGCGCCATGCGCGAGCGGATGAAGGAACGCCGCGCCGCGCGACAGGCCGGCTGAACGCAGCTCGCTTGATCGCCGGCCAGTCGAAGGCCTAGGCGGGGAGACGATGGACGAAACCGCGCTCACACGCCTGCTGCTGGTCGACGACGAGGCCAGCCTGCGCGAACCCCTGGCGGAATATCTGGCCCGCCAGGGCTTCGTCGTGCGGCAGGCGCCCAGCGCTGCCGCGGCGCGCAGTGCGCTGATCGACGATGTCCCCGACCTCGTGCTGCTCGACATCATGATGCCGGGGGAGGACGGGCTGTCGCTCTGCCGCCACCTGGTCGAATCGCGCGATCTGCCGGTGATCTTCCTGACCGCCAGAGGCGAGGCGACGGACCGCATCGTCGGGCTGGAGATCGGCGCCGACGATTATGTCGTGAAGCCGTTCGAGCCGCGCGAACTCGTCGCCCGCATCCGCTCGGTCCTGCGCCGCGCCGGGCGCTCCGCCGCTCCGGCCGAGAGCGACGCGCACTACCTGTTCGAAGGCTGGCGGCTCGACCCGCTCAAGCGCAAGCTGACCGATCCCGAAGGCGCGGTCGTGCCTATCTCCACCGCCGAGTTCCGCCTGCTGCGCGCCTTCCTCGACCACGCGCGCCAGGTGCTCGACCGCGACAAGCTGCTCGACATGGTGCAGGGGCGCGAGGCGCATCTGTTCGACCGCGCGGTCGATAATCAGGTCAGCCGCCTGCGCCGCAAGATCGAGGAAGACAGCCGCAGCCCCCATTTCATCCAGACCGTCCGCGGGGGCGGCTACCGCTTCGCCGCCGACGTGCGCCGCGCCGCGCGGGAACGCGGCTGATCATGCGCTTCTGGCCCCGAAGCCTGCTCGGCCAGATGCTGCTGGCGGTCGCGGCGGTGCTGCTGCTCGCCCAGGCGATCTCCGCGGCGCTCCTGTGGCAGGCCGCCGAAGCGCGGCGCGAGGCCTCGGTCCTCAATGCCGCGGCCTTCGCCTTCATCGTGCGGGGCGAACCGCGCAGCGAGGGCGGCGAGCGTTGGCGCGTTCCCCGTCCCTACCGACATCTGATCGACCGCTTCACGCGGCCGCTACGCATCGAACAGACGGAGAGCTTCGCGCGGCTGCCTGACGACGAGATCGACGCCGGCCGCGCCGAGGCGCTGCGTGCGGTCATGGTCGATCAAGGCATCTCCGTCGCCGAACTGATCGTGATCGAGCGTCCGATGTCGCGCGATCCCTACATCCTCGAGCGGCCTCGGCTGCACGCGCGGCTGACGCCGGGCGGCACGGAGGACCGGCGCGTGCTGGTCGCCGCGCTGAAGCGGAGCGGCGCGGACGGCTGGATGATCGCGCGCGTTCCGATCCCGCCACGCCAGGGCGGCGTGATAGGGTCGATCCTGCTCCAGACGCTGGTGATCTACATCCTGCTGGTCGGTCTGCATTTCCTGCTGCTGCGGCAGATCACGCGCCCGCTCGCGGCGCTGACCGTGCGGACCGAGACCTTCGCCCGCACGCAAAGCGCCGACGGCCAGCTCACCCCCGATGGGCCGCACGACGTGCGCCGCCTGATCGCCGCGCACAACGCGATGGAGGCGCGCATCGCCGCGCTGCTCGACGAGAAGGACGTCATGCTCGGCGCGATCGGACACGATCTCAAGACCCCGCTCTCTGCGCTGCGCGTGCGGATCGAATCGGTCGAGGACGAAGGCGAGCGCGCCAAGATGGCCGCGACGATCGAGGACATCACCCGTTCGCTGGACGACATCCTCTCGCTAGCCCGCGTCGGCCGCGCGAGCGAGCCGCCCGAGCGGGCCGATCTCGCCGCCCTGACCGCCGCCGTGGTCGAGGAGTTCGAGGACATGGGCGATCCGGTCACGCTCGGCCAGACCACCCGCATAGCCCTGCCCGTTCACATCACCTGGCTGCGCCGGGCCCTGCGCAATCTGATCGCCAACGCGGTGCGCTATGCCGGCGGGGCCGAAGTGACGCTGCTGCGCGAGGGCGGCCACGCGATCCTGCGGGTCGACGATGAAGGACCGGGGATTCCCGACGGACGCATCGCGGAGATGACCGAACCCTTCACCCGCGGCGAGGCATCGCGCAACCGGGAGACCGGCGGCGCCGGCCTCGGCCTTACGCTCGCCCGCGCGATCGCGGAACAGCATGGCGGCGAGCTTGCCCTCGCCAACCGCCCGGCGGGCGGGCTTTGCGCGGAAATCCGGCTGCCGCTCGCTTCCGGCGCAGCGCCTAGTGCGGATGGAAAAAGCGTCGGCTAGACGGCGATGCGGCGGGCTGAGCCGCCGCGGCAATGCGCGGGATCAGTTGGCGAGCTTCTCGCGCGCGAGGCGCAGCGTGACGGCAAGGCCCTCCTTGCGCCAGTCCCGCTCGACCTTGCCGTCGAGCTGCGCGGTCACGCTCATGTCGATCAGCCGCGTGCCGAACCCACGCCCTTCGTGCACTACGGGTTCGGGTCCGCCGGTCTCGACCCAGCGGAGAACGACGTCCTTGCCATCCGCCTGCAGCGTGATGGTGACGCGCCCGCTCTCCGCAGACAGGGCGCCGTATTTGACCGAGTTGGTCGCCAGTTCGTGCAGCACGAGCGCGAGCGGCGTGGCCGAACGCGAGCCGATCGGCACCGTATCGCCTTCCACCGAGATATGCGCCGGCTCCTCGCCGGAGAACGGCTCGAGCAGGCCGCGGACCAGCTCGCGCAGGTCGCCCGATCCTTCCGCGCCCGAAAGCTGTACGAAGTCCTGCGCCTTGCCCAGCGCGGCGATCGTGCCGACGAGATCCTGGCCGAACTCGCGCAGTTCTGCGCGGCCGCGCGTGCGGACCGAGACCAGCCCGGAAATCAGCGCGAAGATGTTCTTGATCCGGTGCGCCATCTCGTGCGCGATGGCACCGCTGCTGTCGGCCTGGCGCCGCTTCTCGTCGATATCCGTCAGAGTGCCGAACCAGCGCATGACCGTGCCGTGTTCGTCCTTGACGGGGAGGGCGCGCGCCATCGTCCAGCGCCAGCCGCCGTCGGCCTGGCACAGACGATACTCCGCCTCGTACGTGTCGCCGCGCGCCGAACAGTCGGTCCATCCGGCATATGTCGTATCCCAGTCGTCAGAATGGATGAACGGCCGCCAGCCTTCGATGTCGATCGGTGGCTTGGCCCCCGTCACCCTCTCCCACCGGCCGCTGTAGTAATCGAACCGGCCCTTGCCGTCCGACGACCAGATGATGTCGGGCAGCCAATCGCCCAGCGTGCGGAACTGGGCGTTGCGCCGGGCATGTTCGGCCTCGCTCTCGCGCCATTCGCGGCGCGCCTGGATGCGGCGCTTGACCGCCTGCGCCAGCACCGTGAGACCGTGCCGCTGCAGGTCGGTCAGCCCGTCCGGCCGCGGCGCGGTATCGATCACGCACAGCGCCCCGATCGGCGCACCTTCGGCCGAGACGAGCGGCGCGCCGGCATAGAAGCGCAGCCCAAATTCGCCGGTCACCAGCTCGAAATTGGCGAAACGCGGGTCCCTGGTCGCATCGGGCACGACCAGCATGTCGGCCTGCATCATCGCATGGGCGCAGAAGCTGGTCGAACGCGGCGTCTCGTCGATGTCGACCCCGGTTCGGGCGAGGAACCGCTGCCGTTCGGATTCGACCAGCGTCACCAGCGACACCGGTGCGTCGCACAGGCGCGCCGCGAATCTGGTGATTTCCGCCAGCTCCGGGTCCTCGCCGAGGGAATTGAAGCCGTGCGCTCCGATGACCTTTGCGCGCTCTCCTTCACCGCAAAACGCGGGCGCGGGAGCCGCGTGATCCGGCCAAAGGGTCGACTCGTGCAATTTCATTCCGATCCGCCGCCACGATAATAGAAAATCGCCGGAATCCCAGATACTTTCACTATCTCACTTAACATCTGCGGAGTTTCGATCCTCAAGTGCGTTTGCCGCCATTCGCGCGCTCGGCTATGCGCGTGACCGCAGACAGGAGTTCTCATGCGCGCCACCCCCGATTTCGATTTCCAGCTCGGCGAGACCGCGGAAATGATCCGCGAGAGCGCAGGCCGCTTTGCCGACGAGCAGATTGCCCCGCTGGCGGAAAAGGCCGACCGTGAAGACTGGTTTCCGCGCGAGCTGTGGCCCGCAATGGGCGAACTCGGGCTGCACGGGATCACGGTGGAGGAGGAGTTCGGCGGGCTCGGCCTCGGCTATCTCGAGCACGTGATAGCGGTCGAGGAAGTCAGCCGCGCCTCGGCCTCGGTCGGCCTCTCCTACGGCGCGCACTCGAACCTCTGCGTCAACCAGATCCGCCGCTGGGGCAGCGAGGAGCAGAAGGCGAAGTATCTTCCGAAGCTAATCTCGGGCGAGCACGTCGGTTCGCTGGCGATGAGCGAGGCGCAGGCGGGCTCCGACGTGGTCTCGATGAAGCTCAAGGCCGATGCGGTCGAGGGCGGCTATGTGCTCAACGGCACCAAGTTCTGGATCACCAACGCCACCCACGCCGACACGCTGGTGGTCTATGCCAAGACCGCGCCCGAGGCGGGCAGCCGCGGGATCACGGCGTTCATCATCGAGAAGGACATGGCTGGTTTCTCGATCGGACAGAAGATCGACAAGATGGGTATGCGGGGCAGCCCCACGGCCGAGCTCGTGTTCGACGACTGCAGGGTGCCCGAAGAGAACGTGATGGGCCCGCTGCACGGCGGCGTCGGCGTGCTGATGAGCGGGCTGGACTACGAGCGCGTCGTGCTCGCCGGGCTCCAACTCGGCATCATGCAGGCCTGCCTCGACTGCGCGATCCCCTACGTCCGCGAGCGCAAGCAGTTCGGCAAGCCGATCGGCGCGTTCCAGCTCATCCAGGCCAAAGTCGCCGACATGTACGTCGCGCTGCAGTCGGCCCGCGCCTACACCTACGCTGTGGCCAAGGGCTGCGACGCCGGCCAGACCACGCGCTTCGACGCGGCCGGCGCGATCCTGCTCGCGAGCGAGAACGCCTTCCGCGTCGCCGGCGAGGCCGTGCAGGCGCTTGGCGGTGCGGGTTACACCAAGGACTGGCCGGTCGAACGCTACCTGCGCGACGCCAAGCTGCTCGACATCGGTGCGGGCACCAACGAGATCCGCCGCATGCTGATCGGCCGCGAACTCATCGGGGCCGCCGGGTGAGCAAGCCTCCTCAGGCCGAGGAGGAGCGGACCGGCGCGCCGCGTGAGGCGATCCCGCAGATCGCGATGTTGATCTGGACCGTCGGCTTCCTGCTCGGCGCGGCCAGCCACGCGGCCGACGTCTTCACGTACGGTTGGCTGCCCTACGAGTTCATGCCGCTGGGCTTCAACCTCTACTGGACCAGCCTGCTGTTCCTGGACCCGGTCGCAGCCCTGCTGATCTGGTGGCGCCCTGCCCCGGCGCTGGTCCTCGGGTGCCTGATCATGGCGTCGGACGTGCTGGTGAACGCCTGGACGGCATTCGTCGCCGGCTACACCGAGCTGCTGCCCGGCCTGGCGCTGCAGAGCGCCTTTGCCGCCTTTGTCTTTTACCTCGCGATACGCCAGAAGCGCTCGTCCCAACGCCATTCGGATACGCCATGACCGCACCCGTCCTCACCACCAAGCTCGACCGCGAAAGCACGGAGGCGAAGGCCCGTTTTGCGCACAACAAGGCGCTGGCAGACGAGCTGCGCGCCCGCGTGGCGGAGGCGGCGCTGGGTGGGCCGGAGAAACACCGGGAGCGGCACGTCAGCCGCGGCAAGCTGCTGCCGCGCGAGCGGGTGGAGCGCCTGCTCGACCCGGGCTCGCCGTTCCTCGAGATCGGCCAGCTTGCGGCGGGCGGCATGTACGAGGGCGACGTCAACGGCGCTTCGATCATCGCGGGGATCGGCCGCGTCGCCGGCCGGCAGGTGATGATCGCCGCGAACGACGCCACGGTGAAGGGTGGCAGCTACTATCCGATGACCGTGAAGAAGCACCTGCGCGCGCAGGAGATCGCGCAGGAAAACCGTCTGCCGTGCATCTATCTGGTCGACAGCGGCGGGGCGAACCTGCCCTACCAGGCAGAGGTCTTCCCCGACCGCGACCACTTCGGCCGCATCTTCTTCAATCAGGCGAACATGAGCGCGCTCGGCATCCCGCAGATCGCCTGCGTCATGGGCTCGTGCACCGCGGGCGGCGCCTACGTCCCGGCGATGAGCGACGAGACAGTGATCGTGCGCGAACAGGGCACGATTTTCCTCGCCGGCCCGCCGCTGGTGAAGGCGGCGACGGGCGAGGAGATCAGCGCCGAGGATCTTGGCGGCGGCGATCTCCACGCGAAGAAGTCCGGCGTGGTCGATCACCTCGCCGAAAACGACGAGCACGCGCTGACGATCGTGCGCGACATCGTCAGCCATCTCGGCGAGAACCCGAAGGGCGCCGAGAGCGTGCAGCTCCGCGAGCCGCGTCCGCCGAAGTTCGATGCGGAAGATCTCTACGCCCTCGTGCCGGAGGACGTGCGCGCGCCCTATGACGTGCACGAGGTGATCGCCCGCATCGTGGACGGCAGCGAGTTTCACGAGTTCAAGCAGCACTACGGCTCCACGCTCGTCTGCGGCTTCGCGCATATCTGGGGCATGCCGGTGGCGATCCTCGCCAACAACGGCGTGCTGTTCTCGGAAAGCGCGCAGAAGGGCGCGCATTTCATCGAGCTCGCCTGCCAGCGCCGCATTCCGTTGCTGTTCCTGCAGAACATCTCGGGCTTCATGGTCGGCGGCAAGTACGAAGCGGAAGGGATCGCCAAGCACGGTGCCAAGCTGGTGACCGCAGTTGCTACCGCCACCGTGCCCAAAGTCACGGTTGTGATCGGCGGCAGCTTCGGCGCGGGCAACTACGGCATGTGCGGGCGGGCCTACCAGCCGCGCTTCCTGTTCACCTGGCCCAACGCGCGGATCAGCGTAATGGGCGGGGAGCAGGCCGCGAGCGTGCTCGCCACCGTCCACCGCGACGCCGATAGCTGGAGCGCAGAGCAGGCCGAAGCCTTCAAGGCCCCGATCCGGCAGAAGTATGAGGATGAGGGCAATCCCTACTACGCCACCGCGCGCCTGTGGGACGATGGCGTGATCGACCCGGTCCAGACCCGCGACGTACTTGGCCTCGCTTTCGCCGCGACGCTCGAGGCCCCGATAGCGGAGCGGCCGGCGTTCGGCGTCTTCCGGATGTAGGATTGGAACTCCCTTGGCGGACTTTCTCGAAACCCTGCCGAGGCTCGCGCATTGAAACGAGCAAGCGCTTACGGAGGAGAGAACCGATGAACACCCCCGCCCGCCTCGCCCTGGCCGTCCCCCTCGCTCTGGCGCTCGCCGCCTGCGGCGACACGACGGAAGTCGACGACCGCGTAGTCGAAACCGATGATGTCGAGGCGCCGGTCGATGTGACCTTGCCCAAGGTGGAGGTCGAATATCCCGAAGTGCCGCTCGATGCGCGCAGCACGGTCGAGTATGCGGGGACGTACGAGCTGCACGGCCGCACCGGCGAGGTCGACAGGATCACGCTCGAAGACGACGGTACCTATACCTGGGTCGCGCCCGACGGCACGGAGACGGCGGGCGAGTTCACCTGGGGTGAGGACAACAGCCGCATCCTCATCACCCGCAACGGTGAAACCAATGCCTTCGCCGTGGCGGAGGACGTGCTTTACCGCCTTCCGGAAGAAAGCGCGCCGCTCTCCGGCGAACGGGCGGAGGAGACGACCTGGCGCCGCAGCGATCCGACCCCGACGGACGGCAATCAAGCGGACCGTCCGGGCGAGTAGCCGGCCCCGTAAAATTCGCGCCGCACGGGCTTTAACCGGCGCAGGTCTGTCCCTAGATTGCGAAAGATCAAGGGGACGGACTTTTACCATGACTTCGCCCAGCGATGTGGACAGCGAACGCGCCCGGCTCGTCACTCTTGCGATGCGCGTGATCGAGCGCACGGGCGAGAACATCACGCGCGCCGCATTGGCCAAGGAAGCGCGGATGCCGCGCGCGCGGATCGACGCGATCTTCGACACGGAAGATGCGCTGTTCGATGCGATCCTCGAGAAGTGGTACGCGCCCGACATCGCGATCATGGAGGAAGTCGTCGCCTCCGACCTGCCGATCCGCCGCAAGTTCTACGAGTTCTTCGCCCGCCGCTTCGCCCGCCAGCGTGCGCGCTTCCGCAAGGACCCGGCTGCCTTCGCGGTCTATTGTGAGGTAGGGACGGACAACTTCGAGAACGTGAGCGGCTATATCGACCTGGCCGATCATTACCTCGCCGAACTGATCGCCCAGGCGCAGGAGGAAGGCCATTTTGCCGGCCTCGGGATCAACCGCGCGCTCTCGCTGATCAACCAGATGATCGTCTGCTACACCCTGCCGCAGATGCTGATGATCCTGGACGAGGACAAGCTGGAGGACGGCAAGCTCGCGACGATCATCGATACGCTGTTCGACGGCCTTTCGGGCGAGGCGCGCGGCGCCGCGCCGGTCGCGGGCCTGCGGATCGCCTGATTTCTCCGCTCAGCTCCGCGTGAGGTCGGTGACCCGCCCCGTTCCGGGCAGGTGCCGCATCTCCGCCGCGCCGAGGTATTCCTCCATCGCGTCGAGATCGGTCGGACCGGTCACCGCATCGGTTCCATCGGCAAAGACGGTGAACGTGTCGCCGCCGGCGGCGAGGAAGCTGTTCATCGTGACGCGGTAGCGCGCGGCCGGATCGATCGGCTTGCCCTCGAGTGTGGCCGAGACCACGCGGCTCCCCGCCGGACGGCCCAAGTCGTAGGAGAAGGCGAAGCCTTCGGAAACCGAGAAAGTCTGGACGAATCCGTCCTCGTCGAACTGCTGCTCCAACAGCGCGAGAAGCTGCGCGCCGGTGTAGCTCTTGGTCACGAGCGCATTGCCGAACGGCTGCGCCGCATAGATGTCGCCGAATGTCACCGTGCCGTCCGCATCGGGCATGATCGGCGCGCGCACGCCCGAATTGTTCATCAGCGCAATCTGCGCACCCGCGTCGCGCGTGGCGAAGAGCTGCGCGTCCGCGATCAGATTGCCGAGCGCCGTCTCCTCCGTTGCGGGGCCGGGATCGGGGGCAGGGCCGGAGATCCGGCCGACCGGACGCATCTCCGCCTCCTGCGCGGCTTGTACATAGCGCGCGACGTATGCGGCGAGTTCGGGGTCGGGCTGGAAGACTTCGAACGAAGGATCGGGGGTCACGCCCTCGATGCGTGCGTTCTGGACCACCACGTTGCGTGCGGTGAGGTCGGTGACCTCGCCGGCGACCGGGTCGATGGTCAGCGCGATGTCGGTCAGCAGGGTGCCGCCGTAGCCTGCGCTGCTGACGGTGAACCCGCGCGAAGGGTCGACCGTGGCGAAGTCGCAGACGTAAGACCGGTGCGTATGGCCGGAGACCACCAGATCCACCCGCGGGTCGAGCCGTTCGAGGATCTCGCGCAGCGGCCCGGCGATCGCGCCGCAGCCCGAGAACGGTGTGCCGGGCTCCGGCTGGAGCCCCTGATGGATCGCGACCACGATCGCATCGGCGCCCTGCCGCTCGATCTCCGGCACGAGTGCATTGATCGCCTCGGCCTCGTCGCCGAAGGTGAGGCCCGCCACGCCGCTCGGCGTGACGAGGGTCGGAGTTTCCTCCAGCGTCAGGCCGATCACGCCGATAGCGACTTCGCGCGCGCCGGTGCCGAAGCGGCGAATGGCATAGCCGGGGAACAGCGGTTCTCCGCCCCCGGTGATCACGTTGGCGGCGAGGAAGGCGAAATCGGCGCCGCCGAAGTCCGGCTCGACCGCACAAGGTTCGCGCAGTCCGTGCTTCTCGCAGCCGCCTTCCTGCATGCGCGCGAGCTCGCGCCAGCCGCGGTCGAACTCGTGGTTGCCGACCGCGTTGAAGTCGAGCCCGATGCGGTTCATCGCGCCGATCGTCGGCTCGTCGAGAAACAGTGAGGAGACGAGCGGGCTGCCGCCGATCAGGTCGCCCGCGGCGATGACCAGAGAATGGTCGCCGCCCGCGCGGTACTTCGCGACCGCCGAGGCGAGATAGGCCGCGCCGCCGGCCCCGACCTCGTGTTGCGCGCCCGCATCGTCGGTCAGCCGGATCGGGCGGGGGAGCGGCTCGAGATTGCCGTGGAAGTCGTTGAGCCCGACGATCTTGACCGTGACCGGCTCCGCCGGAGTGTCGGGCGCCTCGGGCACGCTGACGCAGGCGCCGAGCACGATCGCCGCCGCGAGAGGGAGGAGGTTGCGAAAGTTCATGGCTTGGCCCCTGGCTGAAGCGGATGTCCGGCAGATGACAGACCGCCTGACGCGCGCCTCTCCCGTGCCGGGCGCGGGCGCGAGACTCAACTCGAAATCGTGCAATCCCACATGCATGCGGCGGCTTTCCGAAATCTGTCATCTAAGCGTCGTAACTGGCTCGCACCACGAATCGACAGGAGCCGACGCAAATGTACCGCAGCCACGCCGCGATGGCCTTCATCCTTGCCGCCCCTCTTGCGCTGGCCGCCTGCGGCGACCAGCCGAAGGGCGAGAACGCGGAGGACTTCGCCGCGCGCGTCAACGACGGGGGCGCTACGGCAGAGCAGACCACGCGCGGCCGCCCGCAGCCGGACGGCCCGCGCGACCCTTCGCTGCCGCGCGTGGCGGCGGACGGGCGCCAGGCGCTGCAGCAGGCGACCGCCTACACCCGGCCCAATCCCGACGGCACGGCCGACAGTCTCTCGATCGGGAACGATGGCACCTTCACGCTGGTCGAAGGCGGCCGCACGCAGACCGGCACCTGGGAATGGCTGCCCGACGGCAAGCGCCTGCGCCTTCAGGGCGTGGTACGCCAGCCGGTCGTCCTCGTCGCCGATGGCGCGCTCTACCGCATGCAGAACGAGAACGTGCCGTTCGACGACGTCACGCCCGACCGCACCTACCGGCTCGCGCCGCCGGCCGCGGAATAGCACCGATCAGATATCGAGGTTGGCGACGTTCAGGGCGTTGTCCTGGATAAACTCGCGGCGCGGCTCGACGATGTCGCCCATCAGGCGGGTGAAGATCTCGTCCGTCACGTCGGCATCCTCGACCTTGACCTGCAGCAGGGCGCGGTTCTCGGGGTCGAGCGTGGTCTCCCACAACTGCTCGGCATTCATCTCGCCCAGTCCCTTGTAGCGCTGGACCGAGAGGCCCTTGCGTCCGGCGGCGAGCACCGCATCGAGCAACTCGGTTGGCCGGGTGATCGCCGCGTCGGGCGCGACGATGACTTCCGTCTCTTCGTTGTCGCCTTCACCGCTTTCATCTTCTTCGGCCGCATCGCTTTCCGCCCCGACGCGCGCGAGCCGCGTGGGCCGGGCGTAGACGTCGGGGTTCTCGCTCGCGAGGCTGTGAAGCTTGCGCGCTTCCGCACTGGTCAGGAAGGCTGCCTCGATGTCGTGAACGTCGGTCACCCCGCGCCACAGCCGCTCGAACCGCACGCTGCCGTCGGCGCGCAGTTCCGCGCGCCATTCCGCCTCGGGATCGGACATGCCGAGCCGCTCGGTCGCGAGGGCCAGCGCCTGCCGCCGCGTTCCGCTGTCGATCGCCGGGTCGAACACGCCCGAAAGCGCCATCTGCTCCACGATCGCGGCGTCGTACTTGCGCGGGATGAAACCCATCAGGTTGCGGATGCGCAGGCCATGCTCCACGAGATGGCGCAAGTCGGCACCGCCTCGCGTGCCGCCCACCGTTTCGAGCATTCGGCCCTGCAGTCCGGCGTCAACGAGGTAGCGGTCGAGCGCGGCCTGGTCCTTCAGATAGACCTCGCTGCGCCCCTTGCTCACCTTGTAGAGCGGCGGCTGAGCGATGAAGAGGTGTCCGGCCTTGATGATCTCCGGCATCTGCCGGTGGAAGAAGGTCAGCAGCAGTGTGCGGATATGCGCGCCGTCGACGTCGGCGTCGGTCATGATCACGATCTTGTGATAGCGCAGCTTCTCGAGGTTGAAATCGTCGCGGATGCCGGTGCCCATGGCCTGGATCAGCGTGCCGACTTCCTTCGATCCGATGATCCGGTCGAACCGCGCGCGCTCCACGTTGAGGATCTTGCCCTTGAGCGGCAGGATCGCCTGCGTCTTGCGGTCGCGGCCCTGCTTGGCCGAGCCGCCTGCGGAATCGCCCTCGACCAGGAACAGTTCGCTCTTGGCGGGGTCGCGTTCCTGGCAGTCGGCGAGCTTGCCGGGCAGGCTGGCGACGCTCATCGCGCCCTTGCGGCTCATCTCGCGCGCCCTGCGCGCCGCTTCGCGCGCGGCGGCGGCATCGACCACCTTCTGGATGATCGACTTCGCGTCGGCCGGGTTCTCCTCCAGCCACTCGGTCATCTTCTCGCTCATCAGGCTTTCGAGCGGCTGACGCACTTCGGAACTGACCAGCTTGTCCTTGGTTTGCGAGCCGAACTTGGGATCGGGCAGCTTGACGCTGACGATGGCGGTCAGCCCTTCGCGCATGTCCTCGCCCGTCAGCGAGACCTTTTCCTTCTTCATCAGGCCGGACGCGGAGGCATAGTTGTTAAGCGTGCGCGTCAGCGCCGCGCGGAACGCGGCCAGGTGCGTGCCGCCGTCGCGCTGCGGGATGTTATTGGTGAAGCAGAGCACGTTTTCGTAGTACGAATCATTCCACTCCAGCGCGACGTCGATCCCGATCCCGTCCTTCTCGGCGGAAACCGAGATCGGTTCGGCAACCAGCGGCTGCTTGTTGCGGTCGAGGTACTTCACGAACGCAGCGATCCCGCCTTCGTAGAAGAGATCGTGCTCCGCAGTCTCCTCGTGGCGCAGGTCGCGCAGCAGGATGCGCACGCCCGAATTGAGGAAGGCGAGCTCGCGGTAGCGGTGCTCCAGCTTCTCGAAATCGAACTCGGTCACGTTCTTGAACGTGTTGGTCGAGGGCAGGAAGGTGACCCGCGTGCCTTTCTTCAGGCCGTCCTCGTCGCCGTTCGACGCGACCGGCGGTGCATCGCCCACGACTTTCAGCGGCGCCACCGCATCGCCGTGCTCGAAGCGCATCCAGTATTCCTGGCCGTCGCGCCAGACGGTCAGCTCGAGCCATTCGGAAAGCGCGTTGACCACCGAAACGCCCACGCCGTGGAGGCCGCCCGAGACCTTGTAGGCGTTGTCGTCGCTGGTGTTCTCGAACTTACCGCCCGCGTGGAGCTGGGTCATGATGACCTCGGCCGCCGACACACCTTCTTCCTTGTGCACGCCGACCGGAATGCCGCGCCCGTTGTCTTCGACGGAGACTGAGCCGTCTGCGTTGAGTTCGATCAGAACGAGGTCGCAGTGACCCGCGAGCGCCTCGTCGATCGCGTTGTCGGATACCTCGAACACCATGTGGTGGAGGCCCGATCCGTCGTCGGTATCGCCGATGTACATGCCCGGCCGCTTGCGCACCGCATCGAGGCCCTTGAGGACCTTGATCGAATCCGCGCCATAACCGTTCGTCTTCGCCGCTGCGGGCGGGGTGTTTTCAGGGGTCTCGTCCATGAACATCATATAGGCACAAGGGGGCCGTTTCGGAAGGTGAGAACACCCTTTCCATCCACAGGCGAATCGCACGTGGGGAACGCCGCATCGCCCTGCGGCGTTGCCGGGCCATGGGCATCACGGGGAACGCGTTCCTGCGCCTCGCGGGAACGGTCGCATCAGCCGCAATCCTGATTGCAGGGCTCGCCGCATGTGCGGAGCTGCCGCGCGACCCAAACGGCACCACCGAGCGCATCCGGCGCACGCATGAAATCGTGCTCGGCGATATTGCCGGCGCTCCGCGTTCGCCCGCTGCCGAGCGGATACTCGAACGTGTCGCCGGCCGGCTCGGAGCGCGAGTCACGCGGGTGGAAGGTCACGGCGAGGACCTCCTGAACCGGCTCGAGAAGGGCAAGGTGGATCTGGTCTACGGCCATTTTGCACAAGCCTCGCCCTGGGCCGGCAAGGTGCACTTCGGCAGCCCTCTCGAGCGGAGGCGAAACGCCGGCGAAGAGGAACATGTGCCGCGCTTTGCCTTCCGCAACGGTGAGAACGGCTGGATCGCGCTGGTCGAAAGGGAAGCGCGGTGAACCGCCTGCCCGCGCCCATCCGCGAGGATTTCGCCCGCGCCAAGCGGCTCGAATGGCAGACGCTGTTCTGGATGAGTACCGTCGTCGCGGCGATGTTCGCCACGATGGGGGGCAGCCAGGCGATGCGCTCCGCCCTGATCGAGGACGTGCTGAGCCTCGTGCCCGCGATCACTTTCCTCATCGCTGCTCATTTCGAGCCGAAGGACCCGACCGGGAAGTACCCTTTCGGTTTTGTCCGCGTGAACAGCCTCGCGTTCCTCGTCGCCGCGGTCGCGCTGACCGCGGTCGGCGGGTTCCTGATGTACGAGAGCGCGATGACCCTGATCATGGCCGAACATCCCACGGTCGCTCCGGTCGAGGTCTTCGGGCACACGGTCTGGCTCGGCTGGCTGATGATCGCCGCGCTGGGCTGGTCGGTTGCCGTGCCGATGATTCTCGGGCGGATAAAGCTGCCGGTGGCGGAAAGGCTGCGCGACAAGGTTCTGCACACCGACGCGCTGATGCAGAAGGCCGACTGGCAGACCGGCCTCGCCGGCATCGTCGGCATTCTCGGTATCTATTTCGGCTACTGGTGGGCGGACAGCGCGGCGGCGCTGTTCATCGCCTTCTCGATCCTGCGCGACGGGCTGTCGAACATGGGCATCGCGGCGGCGGAGCTGCTGGACGGCGCACCGCGCGAACTGGACAGTTCGAGCATCTCCGCCGAGGCGCAGCGCCTGCAGGCCCGGCTCGAGGAGCTCTGGCCTCAGGGCGACGTGCGGCTCCGCGAATCGGGCCGCTATATCGTGGGTACGATCGAAGGCGTGCATCCACCGGACGATCTGCCGAAGCTGGACGAGCTGATGGGCGACGACTCGGCCTGGCGCCTCGCGCGCCTGTCGTTCTCGCCGCCGCAGGCCTTGCGCCGCGAGGACGTCGGCTGACGCCTCTGCCGAGAACCCCTCGACAAGTTCGCCGGTGCAAATAGAAAGACGGGTATGCCGATCACCGATCCCGCCGCCGCGCTCGCCGAACCTTATGGTTCGTTCTCCGACATTCTTGCCGCCTGGGCCGACCACCAGCCCGAGGCAGTGGCGCTGCGCGACGAGCGGGGCACGCTGACGTGGTGCGAACTGGCCGACCGGGTCGAGCGGATCGCCGCCCGTCTCCAGGCCGATGGGCTGGAGCGCGGCCAGTCGGTCGCGATTCTCGGGCTGTCGAGCATTCCCTATGCGCTGGTCTTTCTCGCCGCGGTGCGCGCCGGCGGAGTCGCCGCGCCGCTGACGACGAGCGCCAGCCGCGAACAGCTTGAAGGCATGGCCCGCGACAGCGGTGCCCGGCACCTGTTCGTCGACCGTGCCCGACTGACCGAGCTCGGCGATGACTTCCTGCCGCACCTCGAACGGATCGTGCTCGACGAGGAGCTTGATGGCTGGATGGCTGAGCCCGGGACACGCGCCGCCCCGGTCGAGCCTCGGCCGGAGGAGCCGTTCAACATCATCTATTCCAGCGGCACTACGGGTATTCCCAAAGGTATCGTCCATTCGCACCAGATGCGCTGGCGGCAGTTCGCCGCAATGGCTGCGTCCTATCGCGCGGGCGCGCTCGAAGTGCGCTCGCTCGCCTCGACGCCGCTCTATTCCAATACGACGATGGTTGCTTTCCTCCCTGCCTTGCTGGCGGGCGGCAGCGTGCGGGTCATGGGCAAGTTCTCGGCTTTCGGCTGGCTCGAGGGCGCCGAGGCGGACCGCGCGACCGTAACGATGCTCGTGCCGGTGCAATATCAGCGGCTGATGGACGAGCCACGCTTCGACGAATTCGATCTCTCTTCGCTGGCGATGAAATACTGCACCTCCGCCCCCTTTCCCGCGCCGCTCAAGCGGGAAGTGCTGCAGCGCATGCCCGGCGCACTGATCGAGATCTATTCGATGACCGAGGGCGGCGTGGTGTGCATGCTCGCGTGCCACGAGTTTCCGGACAAGCTCCATACCGTGGGCCGTCCGACTCCGGGCGGCGAGCTCAAGGTGCTGGACGACGACGACAACGAAGTGCCGCCCGGAACCGCCGGCAATCTCGTGGGGCGGAGCCCGACGATGATGAGCGGATACAAGAATCAGCCGGACAAGACCCGCGAAGGCTACTGGACCGACCCCGCGACGGGCGAGGTGTGGCAGCGCATGGGCGACATCGGGCGGATCGACACCGACGGTTTTGTCGAGCTCGTCGGACGGGCGAAGGACATGATCATCTCGGGCGGATTCAACATCTATCCCTCCGACCTCGAGGCGGAGCTGGAGAAGGAACCGGGCGTCGCCGAAGCGGCGGTGGTGGGCGTGCAGAGCCGGCGCTGGGGCGAGACTCCGGTCGGCTTCGTCCGGCTTGCAGGCGGTGCTACCTCGACCGCCGACATTCTCGTCGCGGTCAACGCGCGGTTGGGCAAGACGCAGCGCCTCGCCGCGCTTCACGCGATCGACGAGATGCCCCGCAGCCACATCGGCAAGTTGCTTAAGACCGATCTTCGGACAATGGCGGAGGAAATGGGCGGGATCGAGTGATCCGTCTCAAGCGAGCGGTTGAGACGCGGCCACCAAGGGGGAGAGGACTGAGTGGCGGCCGCGTCTCGTTCGCTGCCTTTCGGCTCAGGCGATCGCTGCGCCGAGCATGAGGCTGCTGATCGAAGCAGCCACGACGAAGGCAAGGAAATGCGAAGCTGTCGTGCGCATGGCCTGTCTCCTGTCAAAGAAGCCGGGGGAAGGGGGGAGAGGAGAGGAACCTTCCACCCGGCTCGAAGAGGGAAATAATCTTTCGCCGGACTTTTCACAAATGAGAAAACTGCGCCATATGTTGCAAAATGCGCAACTACTGGACGGAGTGCAGCTCTTGTTTCTCCGAAAGTTTGCATGCTGGAGGATGCAAAACATGCAGCAGCACGGCACCGACCGGGACCACAAGGCGACCTAGCGTCCCCACACCCGACTTCACCGCCCGCTGGACAGCCCGCCGCACTCGCGCCTAACGGAGCTTGCCATGGACCCGCAGCATCTCCCCGATTCCATCCTCATCGTCGATTTCGGCAGCCAGGTGACCCAGCTGATCGCGCGCCGCGTGCGCGAAGCGGGCGTCTATTCCGAGATCGCGCCCTTCACCCAGGCCGAGGAAGCCTTCGAACGGCTGAAGCCCAAAGGCGTGATCCTCTCCGGCGGTCCCGCCAGCGTTCCCGACGAGGGAAGCCCGCGCGCGCCGGAGGTGCTGTTCGACAGCGGCGTCCCGATCCTCGGCATCTGCTACGGCCAGCAGGTCATGACCCAGCAACTCGGTGGCGAGGTGCGCCCCGGGCACGAGACCGGCGAGGGCGGCGAATTCGGCCGCGCCTATTGCACCGTCAGCGAGGAATGCGTGCTGTTCGACGGCCTGTGGCAGCCGGGCGAGCGGCACCAGGTGTGGATGAGCCACGGCGACAAGGTCACCCGGCTCGCCCCCGGCTTCCGCATCGTCGCGGTCAGCGACGGCGCCCCCTTCGCGCTGATCGCCGACGACGAGCGCCGCTATTACGGCACCCAGTTCCACCCCGAGGTGGTCCACACGCCTGACGGGGCCCGCCTGCTGGCCAACTTCGTCCGCCACGTCTGCGGCCTGGCCGGCGACTGGACCATGGCCGAGTTTCGCAAGACCAAGATCGAGGAAATTCGCGCCCAGGTCGGCGACGGCAAGGTCATCTGCGGCCTTTCCGGCGGCGTCGACAGCGCGGTCGCGGCGGTGCTGATCCACGAGGCGATCGGCGAACAGCTCACCTGCGTCTTCGTCGATCACGGTCTGATGCGGATGAACGAGGCCGAACAGGTCGTCACCCTGTTCCGCGACCACTACAATATCCCGCTCGTCCACGTCGATGCGGAGGAGATGTTCCTCTCCGGCCTCGCCGGCGTCACCGACCCCGAGGCCAAACGCAAGTTTATCGGCAAGGCCTTCATCGACCTGTTCGAGGCCGAGGCCAAGAAGATCGGCGGCGCAGACTTCCTTGCGCAAGGCACGCTCTATCCGGACGTGATCGAAAGCGTCAGCTTCACCGGCGGGCCATCGGTGACGATCAAGAGTCACCACAACGTCGGCGGCCTGCCCGAGCGGATGAACATGGCGCTGGTCGAGCCGTTGCGCGAACTGTTCAAGGACGAGGTCCGCGCATTGGGCCGCGAACTCGGCCTGCCCGAGGTGTTCGTCGGCCGCCATCCCTTCCCCGGCCCCGGCCTCGCCATCCGCATCCCCGGCGAAGTGACCAAGGAACGCTGCGATATCCTGCGCAAGGCCGATGCGGTCTATCTCGAGGAAATCCGCGCCGCCGGGCTCTACGACGCGATCTGGCAGGCCTTCGCCGTGCTGCTGCCGGTCAAGACCGTCGGCGTAATGGGCGACTACCGCACTTACGACAGCGTCTGCGGCCTGCGCGCGGTGACCAGCACCGACGGCATGACCGCCGACGTCTACCCCTTCGACGCCAGCTTCCTCACCCGCGTCGCCACCCGCATCGTCAACGAGGTGAAGGGCATCAACCGCGTGGTCTACGACTATACGTCGAAGCCCCCCGGCACGATCGAGTGGGAGTGAGGCGGCCTGCGACGACGGGTGTAGCGCCCCGGCCATAGTTCCGCGGCGTCTGCGGACTCAAAAGGTGATCGTCACCGCTCCACCGGGGGCACGACACAGCCGCGTTGGGGCTCCGCCTGCGTAAAGCGCGCGTCGATCCAGTCGGTTATCCTGTCCGCGCTGAGCGTGGCGATGCCGAGGTGATCCGTCTCCATCTCGATCAGATGTGCAGACGTGTCCTGCTCGCACAGCCTGCGCACGAAGTCGCGCGTCACGGCAGGCAGGACGATCGTGTCCTTCGTCCCCTGTGCGACGAGCACCGGCACTCCGTCCCCAACCGAACTCGGCGTGTTGCGCGCAATGATCTCCCGCCACGGTGAGACCCGGGTGGGATCGGCACGCAGGAACTTGTGCGGCAACAGCTCCAGGCCAAGCCCGTCGACCAGCAGCCCCAGCGCATTCGTCATGCAGCCATCCCCGATCAGCCGCACGCCCGGTAACGCTTTCGGTTCTACCACCGTGGAGAGGTCGAGATCGTACACTTTCGACCAGGACAGGAGCGCCAGCGCGGTGAAGGCCTTGCCCCCCTTGGTATCGAGATCATCCTCGAACAGGTGGGCGAGTTCGGTCGCAGGGGCTGCGGCGGCGACACCGAGCAGTGTCAGATCGGGAGCATAGCTGGCAGCCATCTCCCCCGTCCAGAGCGCGGCATGCCCCCCCTGGGAATGCCCCCACACCACGAATTTCGAGCCGGCGCCGGCGAGCGACCGGGCCGCGCGCACCGAATCCAGGATCGTTTGTGCCGCGCTGGACCCTACGAGATAGGGATGGACGCCATCCGTGCCCAAGCCTTCGTAGTCCGTCGCCGCAACCGCATAGCCACGCCGCACAAGCTCGGCGAGGTTGGGCACCGTCTTCTCGAAGTGATGTCCTCGCGAGGGGGCGCACTTGGTCGCAATACCGGTCGTGGGATGTGCCCAGGCAACGATCGGCCAGCCGCCCGGCGGCGGCGGCCGGTCTGGCGCGACCACGACTCCGGAAACCTCGATCTGCTCTCCCTTGGCCCCGCTCGACCGGTACAGCACCCGCCAGGCCTTGGCCCCCGGAACGGGAAGTTCGAGCGGATCGGCGTGAGCCACGCTGCCGGGCGGATTGGTGATCCAGGAACCTTCGCGCGGGTGGATCGGCGCACGGCTGCCCTGAGCAGTGCTCATCGCTGGAATGGCAACCGCCGCGATCAAGACCAGCAGGGCGGCGAATGGCGCAGCGCGTCGGGTCATGGTTCCCCTCCTCCCGAAGCTGTATCGGGTGCCGCGCAGCCTCGCATGTCTATGCCCCAGCGGCAAGGAGCTCACCGAAAGGCTATGTATGCTCCCGCCGACACGTGGCGTGGAGGCCTCGCGTGCGATCCCCTCGGCGAGAGAATTGCGAACCTTTAGCCGGCCGTTAACCCCTGTGGGCTAACCACGGCGCCATGGATACTTGCGCCCGCACGACGCCCGTTCGCCTCTCGCTCAGGACCACCGTGGTGATTGCCGCGTTGGCGGTGGGGGCGATCCCTGCAGCCGCGCTCATCGCACAGCCGGCGAGATCGCCGTTTACGGTGGTCGAGACGGGGGAAAGCTACGTCTCGCTCCAGCAGGCGGTCGACGCCATCGGCGACCGCGAGGGCAGCATTGCGATCGCCAGCGGTACCTACCGCGAATGCGCGGTGCAGGAGGGCGGATCGATCTCCTACCTCGCGGCGGAGCCGGGCAAGGCGGTGTTCGACGGCGTCACCTGCGAGGGCAAGGCCGCGCTGGTGCTGCGCGGGCGCGCGGCGCAGGTTTCGGGGCTCGTCTTCCGGCGCATGGCCGTGCCCGACTACAATGGCGCGGGCATCCGGCTCGAGCAGGGCGATCTCACGGTGGCGCAGTCCTCGTTTGCCGACAGTCAGCAGGGCATCCTGACGGCCGACGATCCTTCGAGCCGCATCGTCATCGACAAGTCGACCTTCTCCGGCCTCGGGACCTGTGAAGGCTCGGGCGGGTGCGCGCATTCGATCTACATCGGCGACTACGGCCACTTGCGCGTGACCCGCAGCCGTTTCGAGCGCGGCACCGGCGGGCACTACGTCAAGGCACGCGCGGCGCGGGTCGAGATCGCGGCATCGAGCTTCGACGATTCGGCGGGGCGCGGCACGAACTACATGATCGACCTGCCTGCAGGCGCGACCGGGCAGATTACCAACAACTGGTTCGTCCAGGGCCGCGACAAGGAGAATTACTCCGCCTTCATCGCCGTCGGCGCCGAAGATATCCGCCACAGTTCCGACGGCTTGCAGATCGCCGGCAACGACGCCCGCTTCGTCCCCGCGCTCAGCCGCAGTTCGACTTTCGTCGCCGACTGGGCCGACGCCAAGCTCGCCATCGGCCAGAACAACCTCGGCGCCGGGATCAAGCGCTACGAGAAGCGCTGACACGGAACTCTCCCGCGTATCAGCGGGTTGATTGCGCGAAGGAGCACTTCGCATGGCAGGCGGCTGGACCCGCGACGGAGCCGTTCAGGATCAGATCGACGATACCGTGAGCGACGCGGTGCAGGCGGCGCGCACCCGCATGCCGCGCGGCGAGAGCGCCGAGTTCTGCGACCTGTGCGGCGAGGAAATTCCCGAGAAACGCCGCCAGGCCCTGCCCGGCGTCCGCACCTGCGTCGCCTGCCAGTCGCAGCGGGACGCCGCCGTCCGGTCCACCGGCATCAACCGGCGCGGCAGCAAGGACAGCCAGTTGCGTTGAGGTCAGAGGCTGCGCTGATAAATTCCGAATGCATGCACGCCGTGGCTTGCGTGGTGAAGTCAAGATCAAGAATGGGAGCAGCCCACAAGTCGTCCAATGTATCAGTCTACAATGAGCTCGGCACATTCGAGATAGATGAAGGCCTTGGCCTTAGGATCAAACTCGATCTGCAGGGCAGAGCAGTCCAGACCTCCAACCGCGGGATAATCCTCGAATTTCACCCACCGGCGACTGCCTGGTCGAACATCGGCCGAGGCTGGACAGGCAACAGGCTTATAGCTGTTGTCCAACTGAGCCTCTTCGCATCCGTAATCGGGGGGGCGTTCTTCTTCTATTTCGGTTGTGTAAGCGCCGTGAACCAATCCACGATGCTCGGTGTAGTAGCGGGCGTAGCTTTGCAGAGGCAACGCCCCGGGTGGTAAGGTTATGGAGCTTTCGATCTCATCCATCAGTGCTTCATGACTACGGGGCTGATTGGATGCGCAAGCTGACAGCGTAATCAGCAACGAAATCAAAAAAGCGTGCCGCATTGTGCCGGTATCGCACTTGTCGACAACGTCAGCAATGTCCTCATTTTCTGCCTGACCGACTTGTCCGGTGCCGACGCGCGCGGATCAGCCGAATGCGCGGGCGTAGGTCACGGCGCCGCTCGCGTCCGAGCCCTCCATTACGAGGCGCTGGAAGTATTCGGGCGGCGGGCCGGGATAGGTGAGCGCCGGATCGTGGAGGAAGCCGAACCGTCCGTAATAGGCGGGGTCGCCGAGTACCACGCAGCCCGAGGCGGCACGCTCGCGCAGCAGGGCCAGTCCTTGCTCGATCAGTGCGGCACCGATGCCCTCACGCTGGCGCTGCGGTGCGACCGCGACGGGGCCGAGGCCGAACCAGCCGGCGCTTCCGTCCGAGATCGCGACGGGCGAGAATGCGACGTGGCCGACGATTTCTCCGCCGTCCTCCGCGACCAGCGAAATCGCGAGATCGCCGTCGGCGCGCAAGGTATCGACGATGCCGGGCTCGCTGCCGTCGCTGTGCGGGTGGCCATCGAAGGCCGAGCGCACGACCTCGTGGATCGCGCGCTCGTCGCCCGCGCGTTCGGGGCGGATGACCGCGCTCATGTCAGCAAGTGGCCCGAGCGGTCGCGTTTGGTCGAAAGATAGCGCGCGTTGTGCGGGTTGGCGGGGAGCTGGTGCGGAACGCGCTCGGCCACTGCGATGCCGCTTGCGGCGAGTGCTTCGACCTTGGCCGGATTGTTGGTCATCAGCCGGACTTCGCCCACGCCGAGCAGTTCGAGCATGCGGGCGGCCACCGGGAAATCGCGTGCCTCGTCGGGCAGGCCCAGCCTGCGGTTGGCGTCGACGGTGTCGAAGCCCTGATCCTGCAGGCGGTAGGCGCGCAGCTTGTTGACCAGGCCGATGCCGCGCCCTTCCTGCCGCAGATAGAGCAGCACACCCCAGCCGCCGCGCGCCGCCTCGTCGGCCATCGCATGAAGCGCGGCGTCGAGCTGCGGGCCGCAGTCGCATTTGAGGCTGCCGAGGATGTCGCCGGTCAGGCATTCCGAGTGGAGCCGCACGAGCGGCGCGATGTCCGACCGCTGCTCGCCGATCACCAGTGCGACATGTTCACGCAAGTCCTCGGCGCTGCGGAAGGCGACGATCTCGGCATCCTCGCTGGCCGAGACGGGCAGGCGCGCGCGCGTGGCGATCGAGAGCACCGCGGCATCGGCCCAGGCTGCGAGATCGGATACGGCGACCGGCTGCGTCTCGCCCGCATCGGCCGGATCGACGAGAAAGGCGGGCAGGATTCCGGCGATCCGCGCCAGTTCGAGCGCCACCGCCGCCTGGTCCGCCCAGTCGATCGTCTCGGCCCGGAACGGCCCCTTGAGCGGGGCGGTGAGATCGAGCGCGGGGTCGGCCACCGGCAGCGCCGCGGCGAGGTCGAACGGCTCCGCGCCGTGGATCAGCACCGGCGCATGCGGTTCGGCGGCCTCGCGCTGGTTGGCGAGCTTGAGCGTCTCCGCGCGCGCGGCGGAGATCAGCATGCGGTCGGCCGCGGCGTGCCGCGCGACCGCCGTCTCGACCGGAAGCAGCACCGGGCCGCCGTCCATCGCCAGCGGCCAGCCGTGGCGCAGGGCGTCGATCGCCTGCGCCGCGCGGCGTGCCGGGGATGGACCGGAGGCCGTCAGAGGTCGAACTCCGTCACCAGCGGCACGTGGTCGCTCGGGCTTTCCCAGCGCCGCGTTTCCTCCACGAAGCGGTGGCTGCGCGCCTGCTTCGCGAGGTCCGGGCTGGCCCACATGTGATCGAGCCGCCGGCCCTGGTCCTTCTGCCGCCAGAAGCTGCGATAGGACCACCAGGAATAGTTGCGCTCCGGCGCCGGGATGAACTCGCGGCCGAGATCGACCCATCCGTGCGCGTCCCTGAACCGGCCGAGCGTCTCGACCTCGATCGGCGTATGGCTGACGACCTTGAGCAGCGCCTTGTGGTCGTAGACATCGCATTCGAGCGGGGCGACGTTGAAGTCGCCGACGATCAGCGTCGGCCGGTCGAGCGCCTCGGCCCAGCGGGTCATCCGCTCGAGGAAGTCGAGCTTCTGGCCGAACTTGAGGTTCACCGCCCGGTCCGGCACGTCCCCGCCGGCCGGGATATAGACGTTCTCGAGCACCATGCCCTGTCCCGGGCCGAGCAGCTCGACGCCGACGTGGCGCGCCTCGCCGTTGTCCTGCCAGTCGTGACGGGAGAACTCGCGGAAGGGAATGCGGCTGACGGTGGCGACGCCGTGATAGCCCTTCTGCCCGTGCACCGCCTGATGGACGTAGCCCAGCTCCGCCAGCGCCTTGGCCGGGAACTGGCTTTCCTGGCACTTGATTTCCTGCAGGCAGAGCACGTCGGGCGATTGTTCGCGCAGCACGCGCTCCACCTGAGAGAGACGCAGGCGGACGGAATTGATGTTCCAGGTGGCGACAGAAAGCATCGTGGCGGGATAGGGAGCCGCCGCAATCACGGCAAGCGGCCCAAAAACAAAAAACCCTCGTGCCGGGGGCATTGGCACGAGGGTTCCATGTTAGCGTTCGTCACGCTTGTACAAGGCGACTATTCTCTTGCGAGGTCAGGGCAACAGGGGGGAAACCCGCCTCGCGCCGCCTTGTGACTAGCAAGATAAGACAGGCGTCCTTGCTTGCCAATGAACGACCGTCAGCGCCTCGTCGCAATCGCCCCACGCGCTGCCGCCGAAGCGTTTACCGCGGGCGACGGGTGGATCGGCGCGGATCTTTGTACGTGAACGCGCTGTCCGGCACCGAGATGCCGTAACGGTGATTGCGCAGCCGCACGGTGGTGCGATTGTTCTGCGCATCGAGCGCCACCCAGTTGGTCAGCTCGAGCCCGCCCGGGGCCGAGGAATCGCGGGTGAAGATCAGGGTGATCACACCGAACTGCGGTTTGTTCGGATCGCGCACTTCGACGCTGATCACGCCGGGATGGTCGGTCGAAACCAGCTTGCCGTATTTCTTCACGTCGCGGTTCGGATCGAGCAGCGCGCCGAGCGGCGATTCGGAGATCGGCCAGCGCTCGACCTGGTTGACCTCGTAGTCGATCATCGTGAAGGACTGTCCATTCGACACCAGCAGCAGCGGCACGCCGTCTTCGTACTGGAAGCGGATCTTGCCGGGGCGCTTCAGCGTCATCTCGCCGGAGACGGTCTGGCCCTTGCGGTCGGTCTGCGTGAAATCGGCCTTCATCGTCGAGATCCCGCGCAGCGCGGCAACCGCGCGGTCGAGATCGCCTTCGGCCGCGGCAACCGGGGTCGGCATCGTGATGAGAGCCGCAGGCGCGGCAACGGCCAGCGCGCCGGCCATGGCCGCGCGCAGGGGGGTGACGGTAAGCTTGTGCACTATGGTCATGCTCCGTGAACTAGGATCGGAGCATTGAACCGATGCTGAATTCATCCGGTTCCGGAAATTCAGCTTACTTGATCTTCGCTTCCTTGAACTCGACGTGCTTGCGCACGACGGGATCGTACTTGCGGAAGGTCATCTTCTCGGTGATGTTCCGGGGATTCTTCTTGGTCACGTAGTAGAAGCCCGTATCGGCGGTCGAGACGAGCTTGATCTTGACGGTTGCGGGCTTCGCCATGGCGTGTTCCTAAGATCGTTCTGAGGCCCCAAACACCAGTGTAAGCGGCCGAAAAAATTCAGGCGGCGCGCGCGGCACCGCCATTCCGGCGCGGCCATTGGGTGATTCACGGGGAAAAGTCAAGCACGCTACCAGTCGACCTTGCCCCGGCTGGCCTTGACCGCGCCGCGCGATTTCTTCGCCTTCAGACGTTTCACCTTGCCGACGCGGTTGACGCGGCTCTTGGCGCGCTTCTTCGGCTCCCTGAGCGCCTCTTCGATCAGCTCGGCCAGCCGGTGGCGGGCCTCCTCGCGATTCGCCTCCTGCGTGCGGTGGGTGCGCGCGGTGAGGACGATCTCGCCCCTTGCGGTCATCCGGCTGCCGGCGAGCGTCTTGAGCCGCGCGAAGACCGCGGGCGTCAAGCGCAGGGCAAAGACGTCGAGCCGCAGTTGCACCGCGGTCGCGACCTTGTTGACGTTCTGCCCGCCGGGCCCGGTGCCGGCGATGAAGCTTTCCTCCGCCAGCGCCAGCGCGCGCTCCACCGGGGACGGCGGCTCCTCATCCATCGGCGAATCCGAGGGCGGCGAAATCCGCGGGGAGCGGGGCGGTCGCCTCGACCGGGGGCTTGCCCGCGCGTGGGACGACGAGCGCCGCCGCATGGAGCATGGTGCGCGGCGCACCCTTGCCGCTGCCATAGACCGGGTCGCCGAGCAGCGGCACGCCGAGGCCGCTGGCGGCGTGGACGCGGATCTGGTGCGTACGGCCGGTCTCGGGCCGGAACTCGACCAGCGTGCGGCCCTGGTGCCGCGAGACGACGCGCCAATGGGTGACCGAGGGCTTGCCCTTCTTCGCAACGATCATCCGCCAGCCTTTTTCCGCACTGCTGATCTTGCTCAGCGACAGCGCGATCCTGCCTTCGTCTTCCGCCGGCTCCCCGTCGAGAATGCCGAGGTAGCGCTTTTCGACCAGCCGCTCCTCGAACGCCATGGCGAAGCGCCGGAGCGCCTTGGGATTGCGCGCGAGCAGCAGGCAGCCGGAGGTGTCGGTATCGAGCCGGTGAACGGGCATCGGCGCGCGCTGGAAGCCGAGCTTCAGTTCGTCGAGCTGATCTTCCAGCGCCCGGCCGCCTTTGCGCGGGCGCTCGATCGGCAGCCCGCCGGGTTTGTCGATGATCAGCGCTTCGCCGTCTTCGAAGAGGATATGCAGAGCGCTCATTGCCGACCTTCCGTTCGCCCCGAACTTGTCGAAGGGCCGTTCCTGTGTCCAGCGCGCCCGCTAGAGGAAAGAGAGGGCCTTGGCCAACGCCCTCCTCTTCCTGTCCGGCGCGCTCGGCTCCAACGGCAGCGCTAGAGTGCGAGTTCCGCCCGCATCAGCCCGCGCAGGGCGTTGCCGATCAGGAAACCGCCTTCGAGATCGGCGAGCGTCAGCTCAGCCTCGCGCGCGTGATCCTGGGCGAGGAGCGCAGCGCGCGCGACGCCTGGCAGCAGCCCGAGCCGCGCCGGCGGCGTCAGCAGGATGCCGCCGCGCTCGACGTAGAGATTGGTGAAGCTGCCTTCCGTCACGAGCCCGTCGTCGCGAACGAACAGCGCCTCGGCCGCGCCGGCTTCGCGAGCAGCGGCCAGCCCGTCCGCGTAGAAGCCGCGGTCGCTGGTCTTGTGCCGCAGGCGCCAGTCGCCGGGATCGACCGGCAGCGGCAGCGCGATGCAGCGCACCGGCTCGCCCAGCGGCGGGGGCAGGTCGCACGCCTCGACCGCGATCGCACCGCTACGGGCGCAGAGCAGGCGCACGCGGGCCGGGCGCTCGAGCTCGAAGCAGAGCGCATGGATGCGATTGCGTGCGACATGGCGGTCGAAAGCGAAGCCGAGCGCGGCGGCGCTCGCCTTCATCCGCTCCAGGTGCCCTTCTATCAGCGCTATGCCCTCTTCGGGCGTGAAGCGCATGGTCTCGATCAGATCGAACGCGGGCGCCGTGTGGCCGGGCGAACTGCGCCGGGCGAAGCCGCCCTTGAGCACCGCCTCGCGCCACTCGGTCAGCGGCTCACTGTCGGCGACGATCGCGGAACCGACGCCGAGCACGGCGGTGCCTTGCGCGTTCTCGATCGGAGTCAGCCGCAACGTGCGGATCGCGACGTTGAACGCCGCGTCGCCCCCGTTTCCATCCTTGGCCGGGCCGATCCGGCCGATCGCGCCGCAATAGGGACCGCGGGCATCGCGTTCGACTTCGGCGATCAGTTCCATCGCGCGGATCTTCGGCGCGCCGGTGATTGAGCCGCAGGGGAAGATCGCACGCACGAGGTCCGCCGCGCCTTTCCCCTCAGCCAGTGCCGCGCGCACGGTGGTGACCATCTGGTGGACGGTCGGATAGCTTTCGACCGCGAACGGCGCATCGACGCGGACGCTGCCGGGTTCGGCCACGCGCGACAGGTCGTTGCGCATCAGGTCGACGATCATCAGGTTTTCTGCCCGGTCCTTGGTCGAGGCCGCCAGATCGTCTGCCAGCGCGCGGTCCTCTGCCGGATCGTCCGACCGGGGCCGGGTGCCCTTCATCGGCTTGGCCTTGGCCTTGCGTCCCTTGAGCGAGACGAACAGCTCGGGCGAGAGGCTGAGCAGCCAGTGCGCGCCATCGAACACCATCCCGCCGTAGCCCGCCTGCGCCGCCGGGCGCAGCGCCGCGTAGAGCGCGAGCGGATCGCCCCGGTACGACCCGGCGAGCGGGAAAGTGAGATTCGCCTGATAGATGTCGCCGCCGCGGATCGCCTCCTGCAGCCGGGCGAAGGCCTGGGCATAGGCGCCGGGCGAGACCTGCGGATCGAGCGGTCCGAGCGAGGCATCGCCCTCGGCGCGCGCCGCAAGCCAGGTGGGCACGTCTGCGGCGGAAATGACGGTTTCCGTCTCGAACAGGCCGAGCCAGACGAGCGGCCCGGCCGCCCCGGTCCTCGCCTCCGCCAGTGCGCGCAGCCTGGGCTCGAGCGCCAGCCCTGCCTCGTACGCGAGAAAGCCGACGAGCCAGCCGCCGCGTTCGGCCCGCGCCGCATCGGCGGCGGCAAGCACGGCTTCGACCTCGCCGGGCTGGCGCGCGACGAAGATCTCCACCGGGTTCTCGTAGAAATGCGCGTCGGCCGCGCTCCCGGCGCGCGCATCGTCGAGCAGCACGAAGGGTGTTCGCTCTCCCATCGCCCCCGCCTTAGGGTCCGGAGCCCTATCCGCCAAGCCGGGAACTTGCGGCGCGCGAACGCCTGCGCCATGCCTGATCGCGATCACGGCGGGAGAATCATACGTGAGCGAAATCTTTCTCGGGCTGGCCGGCAACGGCGAGAAGCAGTTCCTCAACCTTCGGCGCGCCAACCGCCACGGGCTGATCGCCGGCGCAACCGGCACCGGCAAGACGGTGACCCTCCAGGGCCTGGCCGAGAGTTTTTCCGCCCAAGGCGTGCCGGTCTTCGTGGCTGACGTGAAAGGCGATCTCTCCGGCATCGCCATGGCCGGCTCCCCGACCTTCAAGAACGCCGACAAGCTGGAGGAGCGCGCGAAGGAGCTGGGCATGGAGGACTATGCCTATTCCGACAACCCGGCCATTTTCTGGGACCTCTACGGTGAGCAGGGGCATCCGATCCGGACGACGATCTCGGAGATGGGGCCGCTGCTGCTCGCCCGGCTGCTCGACCTCAACGAAACGCAGGAGGGCGTGCTGCAGATCGTCTTCCGCCACGCCGACGATCACGGGCTGCTGCTGCTCGATCTCGGTGACTTGCAGGCGATGCTCGCCTGGTGTGCGGAGAACTCGAAGGAGCTGAGCACCAAGTACGGCAACGTCACCAAGGCGAGCGTCGGCACGATCCAGCGCCAGCTCCTGAGCTTCGAAAGCCAGGGCGCGGACCGATTCTTCGGCGAACCCGCGCTGGAGATCGACGATTTCCTGAAAGCGGACGAGCAGGGGCGCGGCTACATCAACGTCCTCGCCGCCGACAAGCTCATGCGCAGCCCGAAGCTCTACGCAACGTTCCTGCTCTGGCTGCTGGCCGAATTGTTCGAGAGCCTGCCCGAAGTCGGCGACCCCGAGAAGCCCAAGCTGGTGTTCTTCTTCGACGAGGCACACCTGCTGTTCGACGATGCGCCCAAGGCGCTGCAGGACAAGATCGAGCAGGTCGTGCGCCTGATTCGCTCGAAGGGCGTGGGCGTCTATTTCGTGACGCAGAACCCGATCGACATTCCGGAGGAAGTCGCCGGCCAGCTCGGCAACCGGGTGCAGCACGCGCTACGCGCCTTCACCCCGCGCGACCAGAGGGCGATCCGCGCCGCGGCCGAGACCTTCCGCATCAACCCCGAGCTCGACGTGGAGACGGCGATCACCGAGCTCAAGGTCGGCGAGGCGCTCGTTTCTACCTTGCTCGAGGACGGCGCACCCTCGATCGTTCAGCGCACGCTGATCAAGCCCCCGCGCAGCCGCCTGGGGCCGGTGACGGCGAAGGAGCGGGCGATCGTCCAGTCGGTCAGCCCGGTGGCGGGCAAGTACGATACCGCGGTCGATCGCGAGAGTGCGGAGGAAGTGCTCGCGCAGAAAGCCGCCGACGCCACCGCGACGGCCGAGGAGGTCGAGCAGAAGGGACGCGAAGAGGTCGAGAAGCGCCCGCGCAAGAGCACCTCGATCTGGGGCAAGGCGTTGAAGCGCGCGGTGGGCGCGGCGACCGGCTCGGGCGCGTCGATCGCGGCGAGTACGATCACGGGGCGCAAGTCGCGCGCGAACCCCATGAAGACCGCAGCATCCTCCGGCCTCGGCTCGCTCGCCACCGATCTCGCGGGGCCGCTCGCAGGCCGCTTCGTGCGCAACCTGATCGGGGGACTGATGCGCTAGGGTATCCGCTTCGTCGGATAGGGCGTGCCGTCCTTGTGGAGGTAGCCGTCGGGTCCGAACTTCATGTCGATATCGGGGTACTCGCCGTAATCGGCCGAGCTGTCACCCGCGCTGATGGCGACGAAGACGCAGTCGCTCCCGCTGCGGTTCTGCAAGTGGTGCCCGTCGTGCACGCCTTTCGGCCAGGCGGCAACGTCGCCGGCGCGGAGCATCGTTTCGCCGCCGTCTTCGACCAGCACCGCCTCGCCCGCGATCATCACCAGCAGTTCGTCCTGCCCGCCATGCCAGTGGCGCTGCGACGACCAGGCGCCGGGCTTCAGCACGACATGGCTCGCGCCCATCTCGGTGAGACCCGCGGCGGGCGCGAGGCGGCGATACCAGCGGCCCTCCACCTCCTGGTCGTAGGGGGCGGGGTAGCCGGTGGCGTTGGTCAGCGGGAGACTGTCGAGAGCGAGCTTGGGCATGGAACGACTCCGATGGGTGGTAAGCGACGAATTGCTCGTCTAACCCCCGCGCGATGACCGACGCCAGCCTGCTTGCCGAAAAGCTGATCGCCGCGCCCAGTGTCACCCCGGCGACCGGGGCGGTGTTCGACGTGCTGGAGGGGATGCTGGTGCCGCTCGGCTTCGAGGTTCACCGCTTCGTGCGCGGCGAGGCGCCGGACGGGCCGGTCGAGAACCTCTTCGCGATCCGCCCGGGTCCCGCGGGATCGAGGCACTTTGCATTCGCCGGCCATCTGGATGTCGTCCCGCCCGGAGAAGGCTGGACCAGCGCGCCCTTCGCGCCCGAGCGGCGCGGCGATCTGCTCTACGGGCGCGGCGCGGTCGACATGAAGGGTGCGATCGCGGCGATGGTCGCGGCGGTGGCGGATATTCCGGCGGAAGCCGGCACGATCAGCTTCATCGTGACGGGCGACGAGGAAGGTCCAGCCGTCTACGGCACCCGCGCGCTGATCGACTTCATGGAGGAACGCGGCCATCGCCCAGACCTGTGCCTCGTGGGCGAGCCGACGAGCGTCAACCGCCTCGGCGACATGATGAAGATCGGCCGTCGAGGCTCGGTCAATATCTGGCTCGAGGTCGACGGCACGCAAGGCCACGTCGCCTATCCGCACAACGCCGACAATCCGATCCCGAAGCTCGTCGCGATCCTCGCGGAGCTCGATGCGCTGGTGCTCGACGAGGGGACCGAGTGGTTCCAGCCGTCGAACCTCGAAATCACCGACCTCGAGGTTGGCAACCCGGCGCACAACGTGATCCCGGCCAAGGCCACCGCACGAATCTCGATCCGCTTCAACGACCGCCACACGGGTGCGTCGCTGTCGGAGAAGGTCGCCGGTATCGCCGCGAAGCACGGCGGAACCGCGCTTCCGATCATCTCGGGCGAACCGTTCCTGACGCCGCCTGGCGAGTTCTCGCAGATGATCGCCGATGCGGTCGAGGCCGAGACCGGTCTCGTGCCCGAAGCTTCGACCAGCGGCGGCACGTCCGATGCGCGGTTCCTGCGCGCCGTCTGCCCGGTGATCGAGTTCGGGCTGTGCAACGCCACCATGCACAAGCGCGACGAGGCGGTGGCGCTGGCGGACCTCGATACGCTAGGCCGCATCTATGCGCGCATCGCCGCAGCGGCGCTGGGCAAACGATAAGACGATACCGGAGGGGAAGCGAGAAATGGCAAGCCAGGACGCAGCGGAGATCGCCGCAGGCGCCGCACCGACGGGACACGGCAAGCTGCAATGGCGGATCCTGATCGGGTTCGTTGGCGGGCTCGTCGCCGGCCTCCTTGCCTATACCTTCGCGCGCGACGCGGCGTGGGTCGAATCGATCGTGACTTACGTCACCAATCCGATCGGGCAGATCTTCCTCCGCCTGCTGTTCATGCTCGTCATCCCGCTGCTGTTCAGCGCGCTGGTGGTCGGCATCGCAGAGATGGGCGAGGTCAAGTCGCTCGGCAGGGTCGGGCTCCGGACACTGCTCTACACGGTGGTCGTCTCCTCGATCGCGGTCGTGATCTCGCTCGCGCTGGTCAATCTGATCAAGCCGGGCGAGGGGATCGACCCTGCCGCCGCCGCCGAATTGCTGGCCGAAGGGGCGGAGGGCGCGTCGAGCATCGTCCGCGCGAGTGCCGAGAGCCAGGCCGGCGTCAACCAGGTCATCGCCATCGTGCCGAGCAATGTCATCGCCGCGATGTCGTCCAACGACATTCTGGCGGTCATGTTCTTCGCGCTGTTCTTCGGCATCGGCCTTCTGCTCGTCCAGACGCGGCGGACCGAAACGCTGAAGGACGCGATCGAGGGTGTGTTCGAAGTGGCGATGAAGCTGATCGGCTTCGTCATCCAGCTCGCGCCGATCGCGATCTTCTGTTTCATGTTCAACCTCACGGCCCAGTTCGGCTGGGACCTGCTGTTCAAGCTCGCCGCGTTCGTCGGCGTCGTTCTGCTGGCGCTCGGGGTGCAGATCTTCGGCGTCTTCCCCGCGATCCTGAAGTTCGTCGCCAAGAAGAGCCCCATCGCGTTCTTCCGCGAGACGCGCGAGGCGAGCGTCATGGCGTTCTCCACCGCCAGCTCCAACGCAACGCTGCCGACCGCGCTGCGCGTCGCCGATGCCGAGCTGGGCTTGCCGCGCCGCATCGCACGCTTCGTGCTGACCATCGGCGCCACCGCCAACCAGAACGGCACTGCCATGTTCGAAGGGGTGACGGTGCTGTTCCTCGCGCAGTTCTTCGGGGTCGAGCTCTCGCTGATGGATCAGGCCTTCGTCATGCTGATCTGCATCCTGGCCGGCATCGGCACCGCCGGCGTGCCGGGCGGCTCGCTGCCGGTGATCGCACTGATCCTGGCGGGCGTGGGCGTCGATCCGGCCGGCATCGGGCTGATCCTCGGTGTCGACCGCTTCCTCGACATGTGCCGCACCACCCTGAACGTCGTGGGCGATCTCGTCGCGGCGCAGACTATCTCGGCGCTTTCGCCCGACTTGCCGGAGGCACCAGAACCTTCTGCTTGAAGGCGCACAGCTCCACCACCGGGCAGTGCCAGCATTCGGGAAGCCGCGCCTTGCAAATGTAGCGGCCGTGCAGGATCAGCCAGTGATGCGCGTGCAGGCGGAAGGGCTGCGGCACACGCTTCTCCAGCTTGGCCTCGACCTGTTCGGGCGTCTTGCCTCTTGCGAGACCCGTGCGGTTGCCAACGCGGAAGATGTGCGTGTCGACCGCGAAAGTCTCCTGCCCGAACCAGCAGTTGAGCACGACATTCGCGGTCTTGCGGCCGACGCCGGGCAGCCTGACGAGCTCCTCCCGCGTATCGGGCACTTCGCCGCCGAACTCGTCGATCAGCATCTGCGAGAGCGCGATGACGTTCTTCGCCTTCGAATTGAACAGGCCGATGGTCTTGATGTGCTCCTTCAGCCCCTCCTCGCCCAGTGCGACCATCTGCTCGGGCGTCTCGACTTCGGCGAAGAGCTTGCGCGTCGCCTTGTTGACGCCGACGTCGGTCGCCTGGGCCGATAGCGCGACGGCGACGACGAGCTGATAGGCATTGCCGTATTCCAGCTCGGTCTCGGGCGCGGGGTTGTCTTCCGCCAGCCGGCGGAAGAACTCGAATATCTCGTCTTTCGTCATCGCGCAGCGGGGTCGAGCACGTCGTCCATCGTGTAGCGGCCGGGCGCGCGGCCGATCAGCCATTCGGCCGCCCTGACCGCCCCCCGCGCGAAGATCATCCGATTCTCGGCGCTGTGCGAGAGGATAAGGCGCTCCTCCTCGCCGGCCAGGATCACGCTGTGCTCGCCCGCGACCGTGCCGCCGCGCAGGGCGGCAAAGCCGATCGCACCGTGCTGGCGCTCGCCGGTATGGCCGTCGCGCCCGCTCTCGCGATGGGCGGCAAGCTCGATCCCGCGCCCCTGCGCCGCCGCTTCGCCGAGAAGCAGTGCCGTGCCGGAGGGGGCGTCGACCTTCCGCCGGTGGTGCATCTCGACGATCTCGATGTCCCAGTCGGGACCGAGCCGCGCCGCCGCTTCGCGCACGAGCTGTGTGAGCACCGTCACGCCGAGCGAGGTATTGCCAGTCTGCAGCACGGCGATGGCCCGCGCGACATTGTCGATCGCGGTGTGGTGGCGGTCTTCCAGCCCGGTGGTGCCGATCACGATCGGGATGCCCGCACCGATCGCCGCGTGAATGTTCCCTTCGAGCGCGACGGGGGCCGAGAAGTCGACCAGCACGTCGCTGCGGTCGGCGAGCGCGGCCGGATCGCCCCCGCGGTCGACCCCGCCGGCATATTCGTGCCCGGCGTCGGCAATCGCGCGGACAAGCGCCCGCCCCATGCGTCCTTCGCTGCCGATGATGCCGATGCGTGCCATTGCGCTTCCCCGAAACCCCGTGCTTCATGACGGCCATGGCAGACATTCGCAACATCGTCATCCTCACCGGCGCGGGCGTGAGCGCCGAAAGCGGCATCGACACCTTCCGCGACGCCGGCGGGCTGTGGGAACAGCACCGGGTCGAGGACGTCGCCACGCCCGAGGCGTTCGCGCGCGCTCCCGACCTCGTGCTGCGCTTCTACGACATGCGCCGCGCGGCGATTCAGGAGAAGCAGCCCAATGCCGCGCACGAAGCGCTCGGGCGGCTCGATCGCGAGTGGACCGGCGAGTTGCTGATCGTCACGCAGAACGTCGACGACCTCCACGAACGCGGAGGGGCGCGGCGCGTGCTGCACATGCACGGCACGCATCTCAACGCCTGGTGCACAGCCTGCGACGTGCGCTCGCGCTGGACGGGGCCGCTGATCGACCGCCCGCCCTGCCCGGGCTGCGGGGAGCGGGCGCTGCGGCCGGACGTGGTCTGGTTCGGCGAGATGCCTTACGAGATGGAACGCATCTACGCCGCGCTGCGGCAGGCGGACCTGTTCGTTTCGATCGGAACCTCGGGCGCGGTCTATCCCGCAGCCGGCTTCGTGCGCGATGCCCGCGATCTCGGCGTGCAGACGCTCGAGCTCAACCTCGAACGCAGCCAGGGCTCCGCCTGGTTCCACGAATCCCGTCTCGGCGCCGCAAGCGAGTTGGTGCCGGCTTGGGTGGAGGAGATGCTGCAATCACGACGTCCATGAGCCGGAAGTGACGTTCAGGGGGTTGGAACCGAGCATCCCTTGCACGCCGGGTCTTTCGCGATCCGGAAGCTGCGCATTTCCGCCTTGAGGCCGTCGAGCAGGTGCAGCCGGCCCCATTGTGGGTCGCCGAACGCGGCCTTGCCTGCGAGGAGCACGCGGACCGCGTGCATGGCGGCGAAGGTGCCGGTCCAGCCGGACATGGCGCCGAGCATGCCGTCTTCCGCGCACGTGTCGCAATCGTCGGCATCGAAGGCGTCGCCGACGAAGCAGCGATAGCAGGCCTCGCCAGGCAGGTGCCCCACAAAGGCACCGACCTGGCCCTGAAAGCGACCGACGGCGGCCGAGAGGAGCGGGATGCCGGACACAACGCAGGCATCCGACACGGCCAGGCGGGTGGCGAAGTTGTCGGTCCCGTCGAGCACCAGATCGGCCCCTGCGATGGCGGCGCCGGCATTGTCGCGGGTCAGGCGCCGGTCGACCAGTTCGACCGCGATCTCGCCGTCGAAATTCGCCAGCCAGCGGCGCGCGGCCACCGCCTTGCCGTGCCCGACGTCGCGTTCCGAGTAGATCGTCTGGCGCTGGAGGTTGGAGAGCTCCACCCGCCCGTCGTCGATCAGCGTGAAGCGCCCCACGCCAGCGCCGGCGAGGTATTGCAGGACGGGGCTGCCGATCCCGCCCAGCCCGACCAGCGCGACGTGCGCCGCGGCAAGCGCCACCTGCCCTGCGCCGCCGATCTCGGGCAGGACGATATGGCGCGCGAAGCGGTCGATGCGTTCTGGGGGCAGGGCCATGGACACGCTGTTGGCAGGCTGTGGAGAGCCTGTCGAGAAAAGGTCTTCAGGACATGTCCGGCGCGGCTCGCCGGGCGAAAGGATCAGCTCTCGAGCTGCCGCAGCAGGCTGCGCACGTCGCCGTCCATGTCGGCGTCGCGCTGGCGCAGATCCTCGATCAGGCGCACCGCGTGGATCACGGTCGAATGGTCGCGCCCCCCGAACTTGCGGCCGATTTCGGGATAGGAGCGCGGGGTCAGTACCTTGGAGAGGTACATAGCCACTTGCCGCGGGCGGACGATGGCGCGCGCGCGGCGCTTGCTCGACATCTCGGCGCGGTCGATGCGGTAGAACTGGCACACCGTGCGCTGGATCTCGTCGATCGTGATCCGCCGGCGATTGGCCGAGAGGATGTCGGTGAGCTGCTCCTCGGCGAGCTGGAGCGAGACTTCCTGGCCCGTGAGCTGGGCATAGGCGATCAGCTTGTTGAGCCCGCCGACGAGCTCGCGCACGTTGCGCGTGATCGTGCGTGCGAGGAAGTCGATCACGTCTTCGGGCACCGAAAGCGGCGCGAACCGGGTCAGCTTCGATTCGAGGATTGAGCGGCGCAGCTCGATATCGGCCGGTGCGATATCGGCCACGAGGCCCATCGACAGGCGGCTGAGCAGGCGCGGCTCGACCCCGTCGAGCGCCTGCGGTGCGCGGTCGGCGGCGAAGACCAGCCGCTTGCCTTCGGCCAGCAGCGCGTCGATCGTGTAGAGCAGCTCTTCCTGCGCGCTGGCCTTGCCGATGATGAACTGGATGTCGTCGACCAGCAGCAGATCGAAGCTGCGCAGGCGCGCCTTGAACTCGATCATCTGGTTTTGTTTCAGCGCCTGGACGAACTCGACCATGAAGCGCTCGGCGCTGCAGTAGAAGATCCGCGCCCGCGGATGGCTGGCGAGATAGGCGTGACCGATCGCGTGCAGCAGGTGCGTCTTGCCCTGGCCGGTCGCGGCCTTGAGGTAGAGCGGCGAGAACTGCGGCTGCTCGGTCGCGGCCATGCGCTGCGCCGCATTGCAGGCGAGCACGTTCGATTCGCCGGTGACGAAGGCCGCAAAGGTCAGCGAAGGATCGAGGCCCACCGAGGAGGTGAAGCCCTGTTCGCCGATCGTGCCGGCGGCGACCGCGATCATCGAGGAATCGGCATCGTTGGCCGGGCGGCGGCCGTCGCCGGCGAGGCTCAGCTCGGGCAGCTTGCGGCGGCCCGGATGGACCGAGATGCGCACGTTGCGCACTTCGCTGCGCGCGATCTTCCAGGCGAGCGAGAGTCGATCCGCGAAGCGGTCCTGCACCCAGTTGGCCGAGAACTCGGTCGGAAGGTAGAGATCGAGGGTGCCGGTTTCCTCGCAGAAACCGCCAAGCTGGATCGGCTTGATCCACTGGCTGTGGAGTTGATGGCCCAGATCCTTTCGCAGGCCCTGGCTGATATCCGCCCAATCCGCAGCCAGGTTTACCGCTTCCAGATCTTCCATCGATTCCTCTTGCCCTTTGCCCAGTGCCGCGCGTGCTTCGCCGTTCCTGCTTTTCATTTTCGAACCGCTCCTGTCGCGCCCGGTCTGCCCCCGGACATCCTCATGAACCCCACAGACGGCACGCAAAGCTCCGTCCTGCCCGGAATCGGGGATTCCAGACCGAACGCGACCGTCCAATTTCCAGGAGCACCAGCCGTCCCGCCTCGTGCTGCGGACCTTTTAGGAACCGCTTCGCTTGAGTCGCAAGGGGCGGGGCTGCAAAAAAACTGAAATAAAGGATATTGACTCGTCGCAACCCCGCAGCCGTCCGTTCAAGTCGCTGTTTGCGTTCGAAAATCACGTGTCGTGCCACGCGAATCGCGGAACTTCCTAGCTTTTCTTAGACGGGGTTTGGAGAAGGGTAGCAAAACGAAACGGGCCAGCGCTCCTCGCGCCGGCCCGTTCGGCATACAATGCTGCGATCGCCCCGATAGGGGCCCGCGAATCAGAGCGCCGCGACTCGCTTGGAGAGGCGCGACATCTTGCGCGATGCGGTGTTCTTGTGGAGCACGCCGCGTGCGACGCCGCGAGCGAGCTCGGGCTGCGCGGTCTTGAGGGCTTCGGCAGCGGCCGTCTTGTCGCCGCCTGCGATCGCGGTTTCGACCTTCTTCAGGAAGCTGCGGATGCGGCTGATGCGCGCGCCGTTGATCTCGGCGCGGTTGGCGTTGCGACGGATGCGCTTCTTGGCTTGCGGCGTATTGGCCATGTTCGTCCTTGTCTCGGGCCGTCTTGCGAACGGCCGGATTTCGTTCGTAAACCTGCAGAAAACGGCGGTATGCCCACCGGAAAGCGCGCGCCTTAGCGGCGAGGGCCCGAATCGTCAAGCGTAGCGCTCACCGCTGGCAGCGCGGACAGAACCAGGTGCTGCGCCCGCCTTGCGCGATGCGGCGGATCGTGCCGCCGTCGTCGCGCCGGCAGGGTTCGCCCTCGCGTCCATAGACGTCGAAGCGGGTGGCGAAGTAGCCGAGCTCGCCGTCGGGCCGCGCGTAGTCGCGCAAGGTGGAGCCGCCGTCGGCTATCGACTGTTCGAGCACTTCGCGTATCGCGGGGACGAGCCGCCCGAGCGCCGCCCGCGAGACGCTGCCGCCCGCCTTGCGCGGATCGATCCGCGCGCGGAACAGCGCTTCGCAGACGTAGATGTTGCCGAGCCCGGCGACGATCCGCTGATCGAGCAGGAGAAGCTTGATCGCCTGCTTGCGGCCTTTCAGCGCCGCGTGGAGATGCGCGGTCGTCAGATCGTCGCCCAAGGGTTCTGGCCCCATGCCGACGAACGAGGGCCATTCGTCGAGGCTCTCGGTCGGCACGAGATCGACCCAGCCGAACCGCCGCGGATCGCACAATGCGAAGCGGTGGTCCTCGGTTTCGATGACGATATGGTCGTGCCGGTCTTCGGTCGCCGGATCGATCCGCCAGCGTCCGCTCATGCCGAGGTGGAACACCAGCGTCTGGCCGCGGTCGGTGTGGATCAGCCCGAACTTGGCGCGCCGGCCGAGCCCGATCACACGCGCGCCGGTGAGCATCTGGACGAGCCCGGGCGGGAAGGGCCGGCGCATGTCGGGCCGGTTCACCCTCGCACGAACGATCCGCTCGCCTTCGAGGAATCGCGCGAGGCCGCGCACGGTGGTTTCGACTTCGGGAAGCTCGGGCATGAAAATCTCGTCATGCCAGCGGAAGCTGGCATCGCTATCGGAGGGCGACCTGGGCTTTCGCCGGGATGACAGCCGAATTCAACACCTTTGCCGGGACGGCGATTCCTCCTAAGGCCCGGCCCATGAGCGAGAAGGTTTCATTCGGCTACGAGGACGTGGCTCCCGAAGAGAAGACCGAGCGCGTCGGCGCGGTGTTTTCCAACGTCGCGGCGAAGTACGACGTGATGAACGACGCCATGTCGGGCGGGCTCCACCGGCTGTGGAAGGACCGCTTCGTCCGCCGGGTGAAGCCGCAGCCGGGCGAGGCGATCCTCGACATGGCCGGCGGCACCGGCGACATCGCGTTCCGCATGGCCGCACGCGGGGCCGAGGTGACCGTCGCCGATATCAGTCAGGACATGCTCGACGTCGGCGTGGAGCGGGCGATCGATCGTGGCATGACCGGTCTCACCTGGTCGTGCCAGAATGCGGAGGAGCTCGGCTATCCGCGCCGCATGTTCGATGCCTACACGATCGCCTTCGGGATCCGGAACGTGACCCGGATCGACAAGGCGCTGGCCGAGGCGCACCGGGTGCTCAAGCACGGCGGACGGTTCTTCTGCCTCGAGTTCTCGACCACCGAATGGCCGGGCTTCAAGGAAGTCTACGACTTTTATTCGCACAAGCTCGTGCCCCAGATCGGCAAGGCGATCGCGGGCGACGAGGCGAGCTACCGCTACCTTGTCGAATCGATCCGCCGCTTCCCGCCGATGCCCGAATTCGAGGCGATGATCCGCCAGGCCGGCTTCTCCAACACCCGCGTCGAGCCGATCATGGGCGGGCTCGTGGCGATCCATTCGGGGTGGAAGGTGTGAGAAAGCGGAACGGGAAAGCCCCTCCCCTTCAGGGGAGGGGTTGGGGTGGGGGCTGCTCGGTCGGCGCACGCCTCCCCCACCCCCCGGCCCCCTCCCCTGAAGGGGAGGAGGGGCCATGACCCAGCCCGCCACGCATATCTTCCGGCTGCTCAAGTGGGGCCGTACGCTTGCGCGGCACGGGGCGCTGCGCGGGATCGAGAACGATCCGAACACGCCCGATCCGGTCAAGCGGCTCGCGCGGGTCGCGCGCTTCGGCACGTTCCAGCCGGCGCAGCCCGACTACGCGGGAGCCTTCCGCGAGATCGGCCCCGCGGCGATCAAGCTCGGCCAGTCGCTCGCGACCCGGCCCGACCTGGTCGGCGAGGACGCGGCGCGCAATCTCCTCTCGCTGCAGGACAGCCTGCCGCCGGTCGCCTATCCGGAGATAGAGCGCGCGATCGAGGCGAGCTTCGGCCAGCCGATCGGCACGCTCTTCGCCGAGATCGACCCCGTGCCGGTGGGCGCGGCGTCGATCGCGCAGGTTCACCGCGCGGTGACGACCGACGGGCGGCATGTCGCGGTCAAAGTTCTGCGGCCGGGCATCCGCGAGCGCTTCGCGCGCGACATCGCGACTTACGAATGGGCGGCGGCGCATCTGGAAGCGCTCGGGGGCGAGGCTGCGCGGCTGCGTCCGCGGCTGACCATCGCCAATTTCAAGCGCTGGACCAACCGCGAGCTCGACCTGCGGCGCGAGGCCGCCTCGGCCAGCGAACTGGCCGACGCCATGCGCGGGGTCGAGCGGTACTGCATCCCCTCGATCGACTGGGACCGGACCAATGGCCGGGTGATGACGATCGAATGGATCGACGGCATCAAGATCTCCGACCGCGAGGCGCTCGTCGCCGCCGGGCACGACCTGCCCGAGCTCGCGCGGCGGCTGGTGCTCGCATTCCTGCGCCAGGCGATCAGCGCCGGGTTCTTCCACGCGGACATGCACCAGGGGAACCTGTTCGTGCAGGCCGACGGAACGATCGTCGCGATCGACTTCGGCATCATGGGCCGGATCGACCGGCAGGCGCGGCAGTGGCTGGCGGAGATCCTCTACGGCCTCACCACCGGCAACTATCGCCGCGTGGCGGAGATCCATTTCGAGGCGCAATACGTGCCGAGCTACCATTCGGTCGACGAGTTCGCGACGGCGCTACGCGCGGTCGGCGAACCCATGCGCGGCAAGCCGGTGAGCGAGCTGTCGGTGGGCCAGATGCTCGACGGGCTGTTCGCGATCACCCGCGATTTCGACATGCAGACCCAGCCGCACCTGCTGCTGCTGCAGAAGACCATGGTCATGGTCGAAGGGATCGCGACCCAGCTCGATCCAGCAATCAACATGTGGGACGTGGCTGCGCCGTTCGTGCGCAGCTGGGTCCGCGACGAGCTCGGGCCCGAAGCGGCGCTCGCCAACCGCATCCGCGAGGATACCGAGACGCTGCTGCGCATCCCGGCGCTGATCCGGCGTCTGGAAGAGAAATTCCCGCCCCGCGGCGGCGCGCCCGAGCCGCCCCCGCTGCCGCACGTCGAGCTGATGTGGCAGCGCCGCAAGCGCAAGCGGCGCGGCTGGCCGGGCTACCTGCTCGCCGCGCTGGCCGGCGGCGGCGCGGTGGCGGCGGCCGCCCTGCTGGGCTGGATCGGCTGAGCGCGCTCAGGTGACCGGGTGCGGCAGGACGCGGCTGGCGACGAGAAGCACGATCACGGTCACCGCCTCGATCACCATCGGCATCCAGAAGCCGGGCTCGGTCCCGTCCGCCGCGATGCTGACGAAGCGGCCGATCAGGGCGACGCCGAACAGGCCGGCGGGCACCAGCAGGATGTCGCCGTTGCGGCGCCAGGCGCCGACCAGCATGCAGACCGCGGCGATCACGAAGAACGCGGTCATGTCCGCGCGCATCGTCGCCAGCCCATCGGCATCGATCGCGCGCAGGCCGAACGTCTCGCCCGAGTTCACCGGGTCGGCCAGGAAGCCCATCCCGGTCACCAGGAAGAACAGCCCGCCCACGAAAATGAGCGCCGTCAGTATGATCCGCATTGGTCCCCCTCCTCCATTTCTGCGTTCGCCATCGGTCTACAGGGGTGGACGGGTGCACGGCCAGCCGAATCTTTACATCGCCCGGCAGGGCTGGCACCCGGCGGCGCGCCCGGCTAGGCTCCGGCGCAGTGAAAACGGGGACGATCTGCCATGACCGTTGACAGCCGCTCGGTCGCTCTCCGCATCCTGCTCATCGTCGGCGGCGGCATCGCAGCCTACAAGGCGTGCGAGCTGGTGCGGCTGATCCGCAAGGCCGGCGGTTCGGTCACCTGCGTGATCACCGAAGGCGGGCAGCAGTTCGTCACCCCGATGACGTTGGCTGCGCTGTCGGAAAATCCCGTCTACACAACGCTGTGGGACCTCAAGGACGAGGCCGAGATGGGGCACATCCAGCTCAGCCGCGAGGCGGACCTGGTGGTCGTGTGCCCCGCGACGGCGGATCTGCTCGCCAAGATGACCGCAGGCTTGGCTGACGATCTCGCGACCACGCTGCTCCTCGCGACGGACAAGCCGGTTCTGGCGGTGCCCGCGATGAATGTGCGCATGTGGCAGCACGCGGCGACGCAGCGCAACTTCGCTTGGCTGCGGCAGTCGGGCGTCGAGGTGATGGAGCCCGACGAAGGGCCGATGGCCTGCGGCGAGTACGGTCCGGGCCGCTTGCCCGAGCCGGACGCGATCTGGGCGGCGATCACCGCCCGGCTCGGTCTGGCGCAGACGCTTGCGGCCGATCCGCTTTCGGGCCAGCCCGACTTCGATGCCGCGCCGGCGCATCGCCCGCTCTACGGCCGCCATGTGCTCGTCACCGCCGGGCCGACGCATGAGCCGATCGATCCGGTGCGCTATATCGCCAACCGTTCGAGCGGGAAGCAGGGCTTCGCGATTGCCGCTGCGGCTGCCGCGGCGGGTGCGCGGGTGACTTTGATCGCGGGCCCGGTCACGCTCGAAACGCCGCCGGGGGTGGAGCGGGTCGACGTCGAATCCGCGCGCGAGATGGCCGAGGCGGTGCAGGACGCGCTGCCGGCCGACGTCGCGGTGATGGTCGCCGCAGTCGCCGACTGGCGCAGCAAGGATCTCGCCGCGCAGAAGATCAAGAAGAACGGCTCCGCCCCGCCCGCGCTGGAGCTGGCGGAGAACCCCGACATCCTCGCCGCGCTCGCCCGCGACCCGCGGCGGCCCGGCCTGCTGATCGGGTTCGCGGCCGAGACCGAGAACGTGGTCGCGAACGCCACGGCGAAACGCGAGCGCAAGGGCGCCGACTGGATCGTCGCCAACGACGTTTCGGGCCCGAGAGAAGAAAGCGTGATGGGCGGCGAGAGCAATGCGGTGCACGTGGTTACCGCCGAGGGTGTCGAAACGCTCGAGCAGATGCCCAAGAGGGCGGTAGCACGCGCGCTGGTCGAGCGGATCGCGAGAGAACTGGAGCCGAAAGACGAATGACCCACGCGATACCTGTCCGGATCAAGCGCCTGCCGCCTGGCGAAGGGCTCGACCTGCCGCGCTACGCCACTGAGGGCGCGGCGGGGATGGACGTGCTGTCCGCCGAGGATGTGACGATCGCGCCGGGTGCGCGGCATGCGGTGGCGACCGGCCTCGCGGTGGCTATTCCGCCGGGTTACGAGATCCAGGTCCGCCCGCGGTCAGGGCTCGCGCTCAAGCACGGGATCAGCGTGCCCAACGCGCCGGGGACGATCGATTCGGATTACCGCGGCGAGCTCAAGGTGATTCTGATCAACCACGGCGCCGACTCCTTCGCAATCGCACGCGGCGACCGCGTGGCGCAGCTCGTGCTCGCACCGGTCACCCAGGCGGCGTGGGACGAGGTCGCGGACCTCGACCAAACCGCGCGCGGAGCGGGCGGTTTCGGGTCGACTGGAGGACACGCGCAGCTCGCATGATTCACGACAGTCGGGCGGAGCGGCTTGTTGTGAGGCCGCTCCGCCCGGTGGTCAGAGCATGATGGCCAGGGCCGTGAGGCCGGCGATCAGGAGAGTGCCGACTACCGCGGCGATCACTTTCTCGAGCGTGGAGAGGCGATCGAGGTGGTCCTTGCGGAACTGCTGGTAGGGGCCGCCAAGCCGATCGTCGCCGGCGAGCATGGCGGTTTCGAGCGCCGTCGTCTCCTTGCCGAACCAGCGGCGGAGGTCGTCGATCTCGCTCTGCGAGAGGTCGGGATAGCGCGCGAGCAGGGCTTCGGCCTGCGCGCGCCGTTCGTCACCGGGCGAAGCCGCCCGGCTGGTCTGCATTGTCATGATTCACCTGAAATAGTTCGTTTGTCGTCGTCGGCGCCGTGGCCGAGGCGGGAACGTTCAGGCGACAGGCGGCGCGCGCGGCGCCAGTGAAAGGCTGGCGAGCTCGCGCGCCAGGGATGGCGGGCCGGTCGGTGCCGGCAATGCGGCTCGTGCATAGGATGCCGTCGGCGCGGCCGCCGGATTGGCGGTACGCATCGCGGGAATCGGCGGAGGCGGCGCCGGCGGTTCGAACCGCTGGACTTCGCTCCCGCTCGCCGTGCGCAGCGCCGCCGGGGTCGCGACGTCGATCGAGTAAATGTCGAAGGCGGAGCCATGATGTCGCTCGATGCCGACCGGATGCGCCGGCACCGCCTGAAGGCCGATGACCGCCAGCAGGAGGGCGGCGAGCGCGCGAATCGCAGGGAGGTTCGGTGACAGGGTCATGGCTTCAGCGCCGGATGTAGCGCCCAAGGCCGGGGCGGCAAGGTGCGGGCGGCGCGGCACCCAATTAAAAGGCGGGCCTGCTCGCGCAGGCCCGCCCCTTGGTGATCGCTTGGCGTGCGGCCGGATCAGTCGATCCGGCGCACCGTGGTCTCGCCCTCAGGCTTGATCGAGATGCGCACCGTTTCGCCCGAATTGCCCGGGAAATCGGTGAACATCGCGTCGACGAGGTTGGGGACGAGATACTGCAGCCGGTCCGACGTCGAAACGGCTTCCGCCGTGCCTTCGAACAGCCGTGCGCCGTCCGCCGCGCGGTCGATCTTCAGCTCGATGCCGCTGGTGTAGACGGTATAGCTGCGGATATCGGGCCCGCTGAACCATGGATCGTGGAAGCCATAACCCCACGAACGCGTCGGCACGTAGGCTACGCGGTAACCTTCGGGTGTGCGGACGTAGACCGGTCGGCGCGAGAAGCCGTACCACGGGTCGTAGAACGGATCGCGGAAACCCGGGGTCGAGCGGATCCGCTCGCGCCCGCCGTCCACGCCGTAGTCGAACCGGACCAGCAGCGTCGCGTCCTCCGGCGAAGTCTGGGTATAGCCGAGCTGCTCCATCTCCGCCTCGACATAGTCGGCGTAGCGAGCGAACTCGAGACCACCGGCAAGCGCCGGATCGTCCGCCACGACGGCGAAGGTCTGGCCCTGCGGCGCAGGCAGCTGCGACTGGAAGCGCGACACGTCGGCCTTGAACGGCGTGGCGCAGGCGGCGAGGCCGGCGAGCAGCACCGGCACGGCGGCGAGCTTGAGGGTGCGGCCCCAACCTTTCTTGCGGGTGTTCATCGTATCATCCCCTTAGGAAGCAGTAACGCATAGCGCGACCGTCCCTCACGCTGGCTCTACGCTGTCATCGATAAGGCGTGTTGTAAAGGAGGCGGGCTGAATGGGAATTGAATGAGGGAATAGCAAAAACATAAGAAAATCAGACACGTTCGGCTGCCACGCGTCCGTTCTGCCCGCGTTGGAATGAATGCAGGAAGAGCCCCTCACCCCCGCACGAGACCGAGCGCTTCGTACGTCGCGGTGAGCGTTGGCGCGCCGCGCTCGCGCGCCTTGGCCGCGCCCTTGGCGAGAATCGCATCGAGCGCCTCGTGGTCTTCCAGGAGCGCGCGGAACCGTTCGGTAATCGGTGCGATCACCTCCACCATCAGTTCGCCCAGCGCCGGCTTGAATGTGCCGAAGCCCTGTCCGCCGAATTCGGCCAGCACCGCGTCGACCGATCTGCCCGCCAGCGCGCCATAGATCGAGACGAGGTTGTAGGCCTCGGGCCGTCCGCCCAACCCGGCTGCCTCGGACGGCAGCGGTTCGGCGTCGGTCTTGGCCTTTTTGACCTTCTTCATGATCGTGTCGGCATCATCGGTCAGGTTGATGCGGCTCATCTCGCTCGGGTCGGATTTGCTCATCTTGGCGGTCCCGTCGCGCAGGCTCATGATCCGCACCGCGTCGGGCGGGGTGATCGGATCGGGCAGGGTGAAGACGGGCGCCGCCTCGCTGGCGAAATCGTTGTTGAACTTCTGCGCGATGTCGCGGGCGAGCTCCAGATGCTGCTTCTGGTCCTCGCCCACCGGCACGTGAGTGGTCTGGTAGAGCAGCACGTCGGCCGCCTGCAGCACCGGATAGGTGAACAGCGCGGCGCTGGCGCCTTCGCGATTCTTGCCGCTCTTGTCCTTGAACTGCGTCATGCGGTTCAGCCAGCCCATGCGCGCGGTGCCGTTGAGCAGCCATTGCAGCTCGGCATGGGCGGGGACCTGCGCCTGGTTGAACAGGATCGAGCGATCCGGATCGATCCCGCAGGCGACCAGCGCGGCTGCCATCTCCAGTGTCGCGCGGCGCAGCTCCGCCGGATCGTGCGGCATCGAGATCGCGTGCAGGTCCGCCAGGAAGAACAGACATTCGCTGCCGCCCTCCAACTCGTCCTGCATGCGCACCCAGTTGCGAATCGCCCCCAGGTAGTTGCCGAGGTGGAGATTGCCCGTGGGCTGGATGCCGGAAACGACGCGCATGACGGTCCTGTTGTTTGGGTGAGGAAGGGGGAGCGCTTCCGGCCCCGGCCCCGCGATGTCAACCCTCGCGGCGCATCAGCCGTGCGATGGCGGCACGGTCGAGCACGCCGAGCAGCGCGGCGAGGACGAAGTAGATGACCCCGCCGGTCGCGACCAATGCAGCGATCGATCCGACCCGCTCGAGCACGCCGCCGGCGTAGTAGTCCGCGCCCCAGGGCATCGCGAACCACAGCGCCGCGCCCATCAGGGCGGCGGCGAGAGCAATCCGTGCGATGCGCCACGCGACTCGCCCGGTCATGCGGAAGTGCCCCTTGCGCGCGAGCAGGGCGTAGAGCAGCGCGACGTTGGTCCAGGCCCCGGCGGAGCCCGCCAGCGCGAGCCCGACGACGCCCAGGCGGGGCACGAGGACGAAATTGAGCACGATGTTGAGCATGAGCCCGGCGAGCGCGGTATAGACCGGCGTGCGCGTGTCCTTGCGCGCGAAGTAGTTGGGCACCAGCACCTTGATCAGCACGTAGGCGGGCAGGCCCACGACGAGCGCCGAGGTGACGGCGCCGGTCGCCATTGCGTCGGACAGGGTGAAGGCGCCGCCGGTGTAGAACGCGCGGGTGAAGGCGCTGCCGGTGACGAACAGCGCCACCGCGGCCGGCACGGTGAGCAGCATGGCGAGCTCGATCGCGTTCGACTGCAGGCGCTGGGCCGCGTCGTGGTCCGCACCTGCGATATGGCGCGAGAGCGAGGGCAGGATCGCAGTGCCGAGCGCGATGCCGACGATCCCCAGCGGCAACTGGTTCAGCCGGTCGCCCATTGCGAGGAAGGTATAGGCCCCGTCGGGCAGGGTGGCGAGGAAGAACAGGTCGATGAAGCGGCTGATCTGGTAGACGCCTGCGCCGAACACGGCCGGGAGGATCAGAATCCCGAGCTCCTTCACCCCGTGCGTGATCCGCGGGCGGCCGAGGCGCATGCGGAAGCCCGCCTTGCGCGCCCAGACCCACAACCAGACGAGTTGGAGCACGCCCGACACGGTGACCGCGGCCGCGAGCAGCTCGCCCGTCGCGCGCCGCGCCTCCACCCCCTCGCCCAGCGTCATGCCCGCAATCAGCGCGACGATCATGCACAGATTGAGCAGGATCGGCGCCGCGGCGGCGGCGGCAAAGCGCGAGAGCGAGTTGAGCACGGCGGCGAACAGCGTCGCGAGGCTCATGAAGGCGAGATAGGGGAAGGTGATCCGCGCCATCAGCACGGCAAGATCGAACAGCTCCGGGTTGCCCTCGATCCCCTCGTTGGCGAACAGGCCGGCGATCCACGGCATCGCGATCAGCGCCAGCGCGCCGAACACGATCAGCACCGGGATGAGGAAGGCGAGCACTTCCTCCGCGAAGCGGCGCGCTTCGGAGAGGTCGTCGCGGCCTGCCATGCGCCGGTTGAACAGCGGCACGAAGGCGCTCGCGAAGGCGCCTTCGGCGAACAGGCGACGGAAGATGTTGGGGAGCTGGAAGGCGAGCTGCCAGGCGTCGGCCACACCGCCTGCGCCGAGCGCCCGCGCGAGCAGCATGTCGCGCACGAAGCCGAACAGGCGGCTGACCATGGTCAGCCCCCCGATCGTCCCGACGTTCTTGAGCAGGCTCATGCTACCCGTACCCTTCCCGCTACTTCGTTGGGAGGGGCGCGGAAGCTCAGGCCTCGCCCGCCGGCGTACCGCCCGCAGCGGCTTCTTCCTGCTGCTTCTGCTGCAGGCGCTGCGTGTAGAGGCCGTTGAAGTCGATCGGGTCGATCATCAGCGGCTGCTGACCGGCGTCGCGGCTGGCATCGGCCAGGATGCGGCGGGCGAAGGGGAACAGCAGGCGCGGCGCTTCCGAATAGAGGAACGCATGCGCCTGATCCTCGGGCAGGTTGCGCATGCCGAGGAGGCCGCAATAGGCGACTTCTACCAGGAACACGTTGCCCTGTTCCGCCTTGGCGGTGGCGTTGATCTTGAGCTCGACCTCATGGACCTCGTCGCTGATCTGGCGCGCGGCGATGTTGAACTGCACGTCGACCTGCGGCGTGTCCTTCCACTGGAAGCACTCGGGCGCGTTGGGCACTTCGACGGACATGTCCTTGACGTACTGCGCGATGATCCCGGCGGCGGGAAGCGTGTCCGCACCGTTGCCGTTGGGTGCGGGATCGAGATCGAGATCGGTGAGAACGTCGCCTTCGTCGGCCATGATGGAATACGCTTTCGTCGAGAATGGTACGGAGCGCCCGCCCGGCAGGGCGAGCCTTGGCCCGCGCGCCTAGCACCGCGCGCGCGGTGCCGCAACTCACGCTTGCGGCACGAGGCAGGCCGGATCGCAGACGGGGCGATACGCGTTGTCCATTTGTATTTTGCCACTATCTAGGGCACGATTGACCGCGTGCGGCATCTGGCCGCCCCGCTACGCAAACGGACAGCATCTGTGATCTACGAAATCGTTATCCTCGCCATGATCGCCGCCTTCCTTGGCATGCGACTCTATTCGGTTCTCGGCCGCCGTGCCGAGCACGAGGAGGAGCCGATTCCGACGCGGTTCGACAAGGGCAAGCAGGCCGCGCCCCACGCCGCCGCGCCGGTGCACCGCCAGAACGCGCCGCCGCCGCGCCCCGCGGGCGTGGTCCCGGCGGTCGAGCGCGGGGTGCAGGAGATTGCCGCCGCCGACCGCTATTTCGACCTTACGGCCTTCCTCGAAGGGGCCAAGGGCGCCTATGCCATGGTGCTCGAGGCGTTCTGGAAGGGCGACCGCGAGACGCTGCGGGAGCTGTGCGACGACGACGTCTACGCCGGGTTCGACGGGGCGATCACGGCGCGGGAGGAAGCGGGCGAGACGCTCGACAACCGCCTCATCCGGATCGAGGACGCGACGATTCATAGCGCCTCGCTCGACGGCGGGCGGGCGCGGATCGCGGTGAACTTCGTCTCCGACATTGCCGCGGTCACCCGCGACAGCGAGGGTAACATGATCGCCGGATCGCTCGACGATGCGATCGAGAGCCGCGACGTGTGGACTTTCAGCCGCATGGTCGACTCGCCCAATCCGGACTGGCTGCTCGACGAGACCGACGAGGGCTGATTTCAGGCATAAAGGGGAGAGACCGGCCATGCGTCGCTGGGGGATAGTGGCCGCGCTGGCCCTGATGACCGGCTGCACGATCGTGCCTCCGGGCACCGGACCGCGCCCATCCGGGCCGCCTGCCGCACCGCCCGCCGGGATGACCAGCGCCGCCCTTGCCGGAGTCGCCGCCGGTCCGAACATCGGCTCACTCGGTCTTCGCGCTGCCGATGCGGGTACTGCGCTCGCCTCGTTCCGCGAAAGCTGCCGCTGGCTGCTGACCCGCCCAGACGCGAGCGGCCTGACCCGTCCGGACGATTGGCGTCCGGCCTGCGACGCAGCGAACACCTGGCCGCAAGGCCGCGGGCAGGAATTCTTCCAGCAGTACTTCGAAACCGCCCGCGTCGGCGACGGCGCGGCCTTTGCTACCGGCTACTTCGAACCCGAGATCCGCGGCAGCCGCACGCGTCTCCCCGGCTACGATGTGCCCGTCTACGCCATGCCGCCCGACCTCGTCCGCGCATGGTCTGAGGACGTGCCGGAGAGCGAGCGCACCGGCCGTCCGCCGCTCGGCCGTTACGATGAGAACGGCGATTTCGTGCTCTACTACGATCGAGCGCAGATTGAGGCTGGGGCGCTCGCAGGCCGCGGGCTGGAGATCGCCTGGGTGGCCGATCCGGTCGAGTTCTTCTTTCTCCAGATCCAGGGCTCCGGCCGCCTGATCGCACCCGACGGCAGCGTCATGCGTATCGGCTATGCCGGGCAGAGCGGGCGCGAGTATGTCGGCATCGGCAGCGTCATGCGCGAACGCGGGCTGATCGGCGATGGGCCGGGCCAGTACTCGGGCTCGATGCAGGGCATTATGGCCTATATTCGCGAGAACCCAGAAGAAGGCCGCGAGCTGATGCGGCTCAACAAGAGCTGGATCTTCTTCCAGGAACTGACGGGCGATGGGCCGCTGGGCTCGCTCGGCGTGCCGGTGCGGCGCGAAAGCTCGGTCGCGGTCGATCCCGCCTTCGTTCCCTATGGCGCGCCGGTCTGGCTCGAAGTCGACCGGCCGGAGGCGGGCGGCCTATGGGTGGCGCAGGACACCGGCGGCGCGATCAAGGGTGCGAACCGCTTCGACACGTTCTGGGGCGCGGGCGAGGATGCGCGTCGGATCGCCGGCGGCATGAGCGCGCGCGGCCAGGCGCTGGTGCTGCTGCCGAAGGGAACCGTCGCGCGCCTCAACGGGCGATGAGCGCCCCGCGGGGATTGAGCGAGGCGGAGAAGGCGGCATGGGAACGCCTGGCCGCCACGGTGACGCCGTTGCACCCTCTCCGCCCCCGGGCAGGAACCGTGCCCGCTGACCCGAAGCCTCCGGCCAAAGCGCCTCCGAAACCGCCGGCCAAGTCCGCCAAGCCGCCGGCGTCCGGAACGCGGCCCGCGCCTCCCCAGCAGCCTCCGGCCAGTGCCCCTCCCGCCAAGGTGGAGGATGGGCTCGACTCGCATTGGGAGCGGCGCTTCAAGGCGGGCAGCGTGGCGCCCGACTTCACTCTCGATCTGCACGGGCACACGCTCGACGCGGCGCACGCGCGGCTGGAGAGCGGCCTGTTCCAGGCCAAGGCGATGGGCGCGCGCGTGATCCTGCTGATTGCCGGCAAGCCGCGGCCGGTGGACGCCGCGGACCGCGGCAACCGCCGCGGCGCGATCCGGGCGAAGATCCTCGACTGGCTCGCCGCGGGCCCGCATGGTTCCGACATCGCCGCCATACGAAAAGCGCACCGCCGCCACGGAGGCGAGGGTGCGCTTTACCTGGTGCTGAAGCGGCGGAGGTGAGGCGGCGACCTCGACGGCGAGGGAAGGCGTTCCCCTCCTCGGACGGGAAGGCTGCTGGGGGTCAGGCCGCCTGCGCCACCTCCACGGGTTCGTTGCGGATCAGGTAATCGAAGGCGCTCAATGCCGCCTTGGAGCCTTCGCCCATCGCGATCACGATCTGCTTGTAAGGCACGGTCGTGCAGTCGCCCGCGGCGAAGACGCCGGGCAGGTTGGTGGCCGCGTCGCCGTCGATTTCGATCTCCCCGAACTTGCTCAGCGCGAGGCCGCTGTCCTTGAGCCATTCGGTGTTGGGCACGAGACCGATCTGGACGAACACCCCGGCGAGATCGACACGATGCTCCTCGCCGCTCGCGCGGTCCTTGTAGACGAGGCCGTTCACGCGGGTGCCGTCGCCGGTGATCTCGGTCGTCTGCGCATTGGTGAACACCTCGACGTTGCCCATGCTGCGCAGCTTGGCCTGCAGCACTTCGTCGGCACGCAACTTGGTGTCGAACTCGATCACGGTGACGTGATCGACGATCTTGGCGAGGTCGATCGCCGCCTCGACGCCAGAGTTGCCGCCCCCGATCACCGCGATGCGCTTGCCCTTGAACAGTGGGCCGTCGCAGTGCGGGCAGTAGGCCACGCCCTTGTTGCGATATTCGGCCTCGCCCGGCACGCCGAGGTTGCGCCAGCGTGCGCCGGTCGCGAGGATTAACGAACGCGTCTTGAGCGAGGCGCCGTTGGCGAACACGACTTCGTGCAGCGCGCCCAGCTCCGTCGCGGGGATCAGCCTTTCCGCCTGCAGGCGGTCCATCAGGTCGATCTCGTACTCGCCGACGTGGCTTTCGAGCTGCGCAGCGAGTTTCGGGCCCTCGGTATAGGTCGTGCCGGTCAGGTTCTCGATCCCGAGCGTGTCGTGCAGCTGCCCCCCGAAGCGCTCGGCCGCGACGCCGGTGCTGAAGCCCTTGCGCGCGGTGTAGATCGCGGCCGAGGCGCCGGCGGGGCCGCCGCCGACCACGAGCACCTCGAACGGCTCCTTCTCGGCCAGCTTGGCCGCCTGTCGTTCGCCTGCGCCGGTGTCGAGCTTCGCCAGCATGTCCTCCAGGCTCATCTTGCCGTTGAAGAACGGCTCGCCATTGAGGAACGTTGCGGGCACGGCCATCACATCGCGCGCCTCGACCTCGTCCTTGAACGTGCCGCCTTCGATCAGCGTCGCCGTAATGCGCGGGTTGAGCAGCGCCATCAGCGTGAGCGCCTGCACCACGTCGGGGCAGTTATGGCAGCTCAGCGAGAAATACATCTCGAAGTTGTAGTCGCCCTCGAGCCGTTCGATCGCCTCGATCGTTTCGGCATCGACCTTGGGCGGATGGCCGCCGGCCCAGAGCAGCGCGAGCACCAGCGAGGTGAACTCGTGGCCCATAGGGAGCCCTGCGAAGCGGACCCACTTCTCGGCGTCGGACGCGCGGCGGATGATGAAGCTGGGCGTGCGCGCATCGGTGCCATCGAATTGGGCGGACACATGCTCGTGCAGCTCGGCGATCTCGGTCAGGAGCGCGCGCGTCTCACCCGACTTCGCGTCGTCGCCGAGTGAGGCGATGAGCTCGATCGGCTCGCGCAGATTGGCGAGGTATTGCTTGAGCTGCTGCTTCATCGCGGTGTCGAGCATGGATGAACTCCTGATTTCGGTAAGTCGTCATTGCGAGCCGCCGAGAAGGCGGCGGGCAATCCATCGAACGCGCCTGTTGCCGGCGCGGCACCGGCGCGGCCGGACCATGGATTGCTTCGTCGCTCGCGCTCCCCGCAATGGTGGGAGGCGGCGGCGTATGAAGGCCCGGGGCGGGGGAGGGGGGGAGGTGCCCCGGGCCTTCCACGTGACCCGGGCCGAAGCCCGGGTTCCTGTGTTCGGTGGCTAACCTTAGAGCTTGCCGACGAGGTCGAGCGAGGGGGCCAGCGTGTCGCCGCCTTCTTCCCACGCCGCCGGGCAGACCTGGCCCGGGTTCGCGCGGACATACTGCGCGGCCTTGATCTTGCGGGTCAGCTCGTTGGCATTGCGGCCGACGCCTTCGCAGGTGATCTCCATGATCTGGATCACGCCGTCGGGATCGACCACGAACGTCGCACGGTCGGCCAGGCCGGCGCCTTCGCGCAGCACGCCGAAGTTGTTGGTGAGGATGTGGTTCTGGTCGCCGAGGAAGGCGTATTCGAGCTTGCCGATCTTCTCCGACGTGTCATGCCAGGCCTTGTGGCTGAAGTGCGTGTCGGTGCTCACGGCATAGACGTCGACGCCCATCTGCTGGAGCATGTGATACTTCTCGCCGAGATCTTCGAGCTCGGTCGGGCAGACGAACGTGAAGTCGGCCGGATAGAAGAAGAACACGGCCCACTTGCCCTCGAGGTCCTTTTCCGAAACTTCGAAGAAGTCCTTGCCCTTCTGGAAGGCGGTCGCCTTGAACGGCTGGATCGTGCTGCCAATGATACCCATGTCTGAAATCCTCTTTTTAGGTTGAAACTCGAGGCTTCAGATAAGGTCTTGTACGATCAACAAAAGCGTTTTTGTGCGATTGCGAACATCGGAATAATCGATCACAGCGCTGGAACTTTCGAAAAGTGCAACGGACTCATGATGAGCATTGCGCGCGGTGCAACATCTTGTGGTCGGCCAGCACCAGCGCCATCATCGCGGCGACCACCGGCGTGCCGCGGATGCCGACGCAGGGATCGTGGCGGCCCTTGGTGCGAACCTGCGTCGCCTCTCCCTCGCGAGTGATCGAATCGACCGGGGTGAGGATCGAGCTGGTCGGCTTGAAGGCGACGCGGCAGACCACCGGCTGGCCGGTCGCGATGCCGCCGGCGATGCCGCCCGCGTGGTTGGCGGCGAACTCCGGCCCGTTCTCTCCGGGGCGCATCGGATCGGCGTTCTCCTCCCCGCGCAAGGCGGCGGCGCCGAACCCATCGCCGATCTCGACGCCCTTGACCGCATTGATCCCCATCATCGCCGAAGCGAGGTCGGCATCGAGCTTGGCGTAGATCGGGGCGCCCCAACCCGCCGGCACGCCTTCGGCGACGCATTCGACGACCGCGCCGAGGCTGGAGCCGTCCTTGCGCGCCTCGTCGACCAGGTTCTCCCAGCGCTTGGCCGCCCAGCTATCGGGGCAGAAGAAGGGATTGTCGCCGATCGTATCGAGGTTCATCGCCTCGCGGTCGATCGCGTCGTTGCCGATCTGGACGACATAGGCGGTGATCCTCACCTCGGGGATCACCAGCCGTGCCACGGCCCCCGCCGCGACCCGCGCCGCCGTCTCGCGCGCCGAGCTGCGCCCGCCGCCGCGGTAGTCGCGCAGGCCGTACTTCGCGTCGTAAGCATAGTCGGCGTGGCCGGGGCGGTAGGCGCCGGCGATCTCGGAGTAGTCCTTCGAGCGTTGATCGGTATTCTCGATCATCAGCGAGATCGGCGTGCCGGTCGTCCGCTCTTCGAACGTGCCGGAGAGGATCTTCACCCGATCCGGCTCCTGCCGCTGGGTGGTGAACTTCGACTGCCCGGGCCGCCGTGCGTCGAGGAACGGCTGGATCTGCTGCTCGGAAAGTTCGATTCCCGGCGGGCACCCGTCGACCACCGCGCCGAGCGCCGGCCCGTGGCTCTCTCCCCAGGTCGTCATGCGAAAAACGCGTCCGAATGTGTTCCAGCTCATAGGGTGAGGATGTGGCGCAAGATTTCTGGCGTGTCCAATTCCGGCGAGGAAGGAATTTTTGGATCGCGCAAAGGCGCAAAGGCGCGAAGATGTCCCGATCGCGGCAAAGCCGCTATATTTCACACAAAGACACGAAGATGGAGTGCCCCGGTTCGACCGGCGCGACATCTTCGTGTCTTTGTGTGCACCAAATATTCGAACGCGGCTGCGCCGCATGGGCCTCCGCGCCTCCGCGTGAACGATCCTCCGGCGGGGATTGCCCCACGCCGAGGGCTGGCCAAACGGCCTCCGCCGGTCCAAGAACAAAGCATGATTGCGAAGCTGAAGGGCCTGCTCGACGAAACCGGCGCCGACTGGGCGGTGATTGACGTCGCGGGCGTCGGCTATCTCGTCCACTGTTCGTCGAAGACGCTGGCTGCGCTGGGCGATGTGGGCGAGGCCTGCACCGTCTATACTGACCTGCAGGTGAGCGAAAATGATATGCGTCTACTCGGCTTCGCCGAGGCGGCGGAGCGGGACTGGTTCCGCCTGCTGACGCAGGTGCAGGGCGTCGGCAGCAAAGTCGCGCTGGCGATCCTCTCCGCCCTGTCGCCGGGCGAGCTGCGGGCGGCGTGCTCGGGCGGCGACGCCGCGATGGTCGCGCGCGCGCAGGGCGTCGGGCCGAAGCTGGCGAGTCGTATCGTCAACGAGCTGAAGGACAAGGCCGGCGCGCTGCCGGGTGGCGGTGGAGTAGGCGCGGTACCGGCCACCCCCGCAGGCGGCGCCAGTGCGGACGCCGTCTCCGCCCTCGAAAACCTCGGCTTCAAACCCGCCACCGCCGCCCGCGCCGTCGCCGCCGCGCAAGGCGAGCTGGGCGAGGGTGCCAGCGAGAGCGAGCTGATCCGTGTGGCGCTGAAGAGGGCGGCGGGGTGAGGCTCGCGCTCGGCCATCTCTCTCGCTGGAGCGATCTCACGCTGTTCGGCCTGCGTGCGCTGACCGGCGGCTTCCTGATGCACGAGACCTGGGACAATGTGACCAGCCGCGCGCGGATGAACGAATTCGTGCAGTTCCTCGACCAGTTCGGTTTCCCCCTCCCGTGGCTGCTCGCGCCGTTCTCGGTTGCGGTCCAGTTCGGCTGCGGCGCCCTGCTGGTCGTGGGCCTGCTGACCCGCTGGGCCGGGTTGCTGATTGCTGCCAACTTCGCCGTTGCGGTCGCCATG
>JAPSJS010000056.1 GCA_031178065.1 Altererythrobacter sp. | reverse complement strand
GGCGGCGTCGAGCACCGCTTGAAGCTCTGCCCGCCGCCAGCCGAGCAGCGGGCGCAGCAGCAGGAGATCGCTGCCCGGCACATGAGCCCGCGCACGCACCCCGGCGAGCCCGGCCGCGCCGCTCGCGCGGTTGAGGCGCATCAGCAGCGTCTCGGCCTGATCGTCGGCATGATGCGCGGTGGCCAGGGCCCTGAGCCCGCGTTCACGCGCCCAACCATCGAGCGCCGCGTAACGCGTCTTGCGCGCCTCGTCCTGAAGGTTGCCCCCAGGCACCCTGACGCAAAGGGTGGCATGCGGCACGGCAAGCTCGGCACAGAGGCGTGCGACCATCGCCGCCTCGTCCGCGCTCTCTGGACGAAGACCGTGGTCGACGGTCGCCGCCTCTATTTCGCCGGGAAAGGCCGCATGCGCGAGCAGCAGCATGGCGAGGCTGTCCGGCCCGCCCGAGACGGCGAGGCCCAGCCGCCCGGCCTCCGGCCCGATCCGCGCGAGATCGACCCGGAAGCGCGCTACGCGGTCGGGGTCGACCGGCCTATCAATTGCACGTAACCTTCTTCCGGTCCGCCTCGTACTGGTCGGACAGGCGACCGGCCGCGATCGCCGGATAGGTTTCGGCGAACTCGGCCAGCGCGATGCAGGCGCGGCTCGTATCCTTGGCCGCGATCATCGCCTCGGCGAGGTAGAGAAGGCTATCGGGCGCGCGGGCGCCCTGCTTGTCGGTCTGGTAGTTCTTGAGGAACCAGGGTGCCGCCTCTGCCGGTTTCCCATCGTCGAGATAGGCCCGGCCAAGCAGGTTGAGGCCATAAGTCGTGCGCCAGTGGTTCGGATACTTCTCCACGAAGAGCGCGAGCTGTTGCTGCGCTTCGGGATAGAAGCCCGCTTCCCACAGGCGGAAGCCGTAGGAATATTCGTCGTCGCCCGGATCGTCGGTCTGCGGCTTGGCAACGGCCTGCACCGCGGCGAGCCGTTGGGGACTCGGACCGCTGGCGGACGGCGTTGATGCCGGCGGCGGGGGAGGCGGCGGCGCAGATGCGGATGCGCCACCCGTCATCACCGAAAGGTTCTGCTGCGGAGCGCTAGGGGTGCCGGTCTGCCCGGCCGGCGCGGTGCTTGTCACCTCGATCGCGGAGAGCCGCGTTTCGAACTCGCTCAGCGAGTTGGTGTTGCGTTCGATCTGCGACGTCAGCGACTGGATCTGCGTCTCCAGCGCGTCGAGCCGCGCGAGAATGTCGGTCACCGCGGTGGTCGACGGCGGCGCCTGCTGCGTGTTCTGCGCAGGCGCGGCGCCGGTGATCTCGGGCTGGAAGAAGCGCCCGTTCGGCCCCGGGAAGACAGCGCGCTGCAGGGCGCGCACTTCGGCTTCGAGCTTGCGCAAGCGGGTATCCGCGCTCCCGTCCTGCGCCAACGCCGGGGCGGACGCAGCTCCGAGAGATACGATCGCCAGTGCCCCGAAGATTGCACGGCTCGTGCGGCTGATCATGATGAGTTGGCTCCTGTCCCTCAAGTCCTCGGCCACCCAAGCGCCCGGTGCCCGAACAACGCCTGAATGGCATGAAATCTGTGCCCCAAGCACGGCCCGCTGTCGAGGCGCGCGAGGCGTGAATCGGGGGAAACCGTACGCGGCTTACCCGCCCTCCGCCACCTGCTGCCCGCGCGCGAGCAGGGCTTCGGCACTGACGGGGACGTCGCGAATGATCTCATCTTCCTCGGACAGCTTGGGAACGCTCCGCCCGCCGACCGTGATCGCGAAGGCATAGGGCCGGCCGGTCCAGATCTGCGGGCCTTGGGCATCGGCCGGCACAGTGTAGCTCTCCCCTTCGGCCATCTGCTTCTGCATCAGTTCCTCACCGTTGACGTCGTAGAACTTGACCCAGGTATCGTTCTGCAGAGCAGTAAACACAACCGGACCCGTGGGGGTCGCAGCCGGTGTGGGAGCGGCCGCGGCCTGGGCCTGCGTGCGCTGCGCCTCCGGCGGCGTCAGCGGGCCCGGGCCGGCGCCGGGAAAAAAGTAGTCCTTGAAGTAGGCGAAACCGCCCCCGATCAGGAGCAGCGCCGCGAAGGCGCTGAACCACGCAAGCCCACGGCTGGGCACCCGCGCTGGATCGCCGGGCTCGAAGCTGCTGGCGCGCGTCGCTTCATTGGTGCTCAGTACGCCGAGTTCCTCGCGGACCTGGCGCGCGATTTCGCCCTCGTCGAGGTCGACGGCCCGGGCGTAGGTGCGGGAGAAGCCGATGGCGTAAGTGCGCGCCGGCAATGCACCGAAATCGCCCCGCTCGATCATCTCGAGATGTCTGCGCGGGATGCGTGTCTCGGCGGCGACCTGGTCGAGCGACAAGCCCGCCTCTTCGCGCGCGCGGCGCAAACGCTGCCCTGCCCCATCCAGCGGCAGTTCCCCTGGAGCTTCGTTCAATTCGTCCGACATGCCGTCCCTAGCGTACCCGAAATAGCGCGGCTTGATCACTCTTTAACCCGAACAGGACGCCGCGCGCCACCCTGTCGAACAGCCTGTCCACGCAGGCGTGTGGTTTGTGACGAACCGCGCGCCTGGCGCAGCGGCCTCAGTCGGTTTCGATTCCACGCTCGGAGGCCCATCCGGCGATCGCAGCGCGCATGTTTTCGGGCGGCGAGGAAAGCCAGCCCTGCATCGCTTTCTCCAGCTCGCGCAAGTCGATCTGGCGCACGATCTCCTTGATCGGCCCGACTGAGACAGGCGTGATCGACAGCCGGCGGAAACCGAGCCCGAGCAGCGCCAGCGCCTCCAGGCGCCGTCCACCCATCTCGCCGCATACGCCGAGATCGACCCCGCTGCCGATGGTCGCCTGCGCCACCCGCCGCAGGAAGCGCAGGATCGCAGGGCTGAGCCAGTCGTAGCGCTCGGCAAGCTTGGGATTGGCCCGGTCCGCTGCGAACAGGAACTGCGTGAGGTCGTTGGTTCCGATGGAGAGGAACGACACCCGCGGCAGGAGCAGGTCGAGCACTTCGGCCAGCGCCGGCACCTCCAGCATCGCGCCGTAGCGGATCGCTTCGGGCAGGATCTTCTTCTGCTTGCGCAAGTACGCAAGCTGATCGTCGAACACCGCCTTGGCCGCGTCGAACTCCCACGGTTCGCTGACCATTGGGAACATGACGTAGAGCGAGCGGCCCGCGGCCGCCTCGATCAGTGCGCGGGCCTGCACCTTCAGCAAGCCGCCGCGCTCGAGCGCGAGGCGCAACGCACGCCAGCCCATGGCCGGGTTCTCGTCATTCTCGAACTCGCTCGCGCGCAAGTATGGCAGCGCCTTGTCGCCGCCGATGTCGACCGTGCGGAAGATCACCGGCTTGTCGCCCGCCGCGTCGAGCACGTCGCGATAGAGCCGGAACTGGCGCTCGCGCTGCGGCAACGTGGCCGAGACAAGGAACTGGAACTCGGTGCGGAACAGCCCGATGCCATCGGCGCCCACCAGCGGAAGGGTGGAGATGTCGTCGCGCAGGCCCGCGTTCATCATCACCTCGATCCGCGTGCCGCAGCGGGTGAAGGGTTCGATGTCGCGCAGCTCGGCATACACGGCCTGGCGCTGGCGCGATTTGGCGAAGCGCGTCTCGAACGCATCGGTCACCGGCTGCGCGGGGCGCGCGGTGGCCGTTCCGTTGTCGGCATCGAGCAGGATGAAATCGCCTTCCTGCACGATGCCCCGCAGTCCCCGTACACGGCCGAGCACCGGCACGCCCATCGCCCGCGCCACGATGATGACATGCGCGGTGAGCGAGCCTTCCTCCAGGATCACGCCCTTGAGCCGCCGCCGGTCGTATTCGAGCAGCTCGGCTGGCCCGAGGTTCTTGGCGATCAGGATCGCGTCGCCGCGCAGGCCCTGCGTCGCTGCGGTGCCGAGTTGACCCGAGACGATCCGCAGCAAGCGATTGGCGAGATCCTCCAGATCGTGCATCCGGTCCTGCAGCAGCGGGTCGTCGATCTCGCGCATGCGCATGCGGGTGCGCTGCTGGACACGCTCGATCGCGGCCTCGGCAGTGAGGCCGGCATCGATCGCCTCATTGATCCGCCGGCTCCAGCCTTCGTCGTAAGCGAACATCTTGTAGGTCTCGAGGACCTCCTCGTGTTCGCCATCGATACCGAATTCGGCGCGCGCCGCGAGGTTGTCGATCTGATCGCGCATCTTGTCGAACGCGCGGTAGACCCGCTGGCGCTCGACCTCGATGTCCTCGGCCATGACCTGGTCGATGGTGATGCGCGGCTGGTGATAGACGGCGACACCGCTCGCCAGCCCCTTGACCAGCGGCAAGCCGGAGATCGTCGCCGGGCCGGTATCGGCGGGTGTGAGGCCGCGCGCCTCCTCCTCGTCGATCAGTTCGTTGTTCGAGATCAGTTCGGAGAGCACCATGGCGGTGGTCTGCAACGCCTCGATCTCGACGTCCTCGTAACGGCGCGGCTCGACATGCTGAACGCAGAGCACACCCACCGCCCGTTCGCGGTAGACGATCGGCACACCGGCGAAGGAATGGAACTTCTCCTCGCCGGTTTCGGGCCGGTACTGGAAGTCAGGGTGCGCCTTGGCCTCGGCCAGATTGAGCGTCTCGACATTGTCGGCGATGGTGCCGACCAGACCTTCGCCTATCGCCATGCGGGTGACGTGGACCGCCTCGGCATTGAGGCCCCGCGTCGCGAACAGCTCCAGCATCCCCTCGCGCAGGAGGTAGATCGAGCAGACTTCGCTATTGAGGGCTTCGGCAATGATGTCGACGACGTGGTCGAGCTTGCCCTGCGCGTGCAGGCGCGAGGCCATGACCTCGTGCAAGCGGGTGAGAATGCGGCGTGCGGCTGCGGCTGCGCTCATGCAAGCCGCCTATAACAAAGCGCGCGACATTGGAACGATTCCCGCGCCGCTTCTCCCCTTTTTGCCGGTCTCCCGGGATCAGATCTCCGCGAGCTCTTCCTTGATCCGGAGCTTCTGTCGCTTGATTGCCTGGATCGCCGCCGCGTCGGGTGAGGGCCGGTTCATTTCATCGCGAAGCCTGTTTTCGAGACCGGCATGCTTGTTCTGTAGTGCGCTGGCATGGGACGATACCATCGAACTCTCCTTGGTTGCAGCCATGGAGCGACTCGTCCTTCGCGGGCGAGCCGCGCAAGTGGCATAGAACCACAACCCGGCCCGCTTGCGAAGGCCCGAGATTGCGCATTTCGGTGGGACCGGGCAGAGGCACGTCGAACCGACCGGGAGGAGCAACCTCGGGTGAACGAGCAGGAACTGCGCAAGCGATTGGCAACGTTGAGAATCGAGCACCGCGACCTCGATGCGGCGATCGATGCCCTGCGCGCTTCCGGCTCGGCGGATCAGTTGCAGATCGCGCGCCTGAAGAAGCGCAAGCTGAAACTGCGGGACCAGATCGCGGCGATCGAGGACGAGCTGCTGCCCGATATCATCGCGTAGGATTTCTCGAAGTCCTCTCCATTTTCGCGCGGCGAGAAGGGAAAGGTTCGTCGGCCCCACCATCCCGCGACGGCACAATTGTTATCAAAGTGGGAAAACCGGCACGCAGCGGCTGGCCCGGCGACTCCGTCTGGGATAGCGCCTTCGGGCATGGGCATCCGCGCGGACATCAGCCAGACGATCATCGAATCGCTCTACTGCGAGGCCCTGATCCTTGCGGACGACGTGCGCGCCACGTTCGATCTCTCACAACACAACATTCCGACCGGCGAGAGCGACTTCGCGCGCATCGCTCTGTCGGTCGAAGGGCTGCGTACGACAACGCGGGTGATGCACGTGCTCGCCTGGCTGCTGAACCGGCGCGCGTTCTTCAACGGCGAGATGACTGAGTTCCAGCTCCGCCGGCACGGCAGACTGCCGGAGGACCGGCCGGCTGACCCCGACAACCTGTCGTGGCTCGATCCGCAGGTCCGCGATCTGATCCGCGCGAGTGGGAGACTCCACGCGCGGATCGCGCGGCTCGACCGAGCGTGGAACGATGGATTCGAGATGTATCCCCCGGCGATCCTGCGGCTGCACGAGCGGCTCGGGCATCGGGTGGGCGAGATCTAGACTGTAATCCTAGACGGCTGCCAGCGCCTTGCGCCAGCGCGCGAGACGCTCCTCGCGTGTGCCCTCCGCCATGGCCGGTTCGAAACGCCGGACCTTGCCGCGCATCGCCTGCGCCGCATGCTCGAGGCTCGCGTGGATGCCCGCCCCGACGGCCGCGAGCATCGCCGCGCCCAGCGCCGTTGTCTCGACGAAATCCGGCCGCTCGACCGTGACGCCGAGCACATTGGCAAGGTCCTGCGCCATCCAATCGTTCGCGCTCATCCCGCCGTCGATGCGCAGCGTCTGCCAAGCGGCGCCGTCGGCCGCGAAGGCTTCGGCGAGGTCGTGCGTCTGATGCGCCATCGCCTCCAGCGCGGCGCGGGCGATCTGTGCCCGGCCGCTGGAGAAGCTCAGCCCGGCGATCACCGCGCGCGCATCGGCCCGCCAGTGCGGCGCGCCAAGGCCCGAGAGCGCAGGCACGATCGTCACGCCGCCGCTGTCGGGAATCGAGCGGGCGAGCGCCTCGGTCTCTGCCGCGGTGCTGATCAGCCCGAGCGAATCGCGCAGCCACTGGACCAGGCTGCCGGCAACGAAGACCGAACCTTCGAGCGCATAGCGCCGCACGCCGTCCCGCTGGGTCAGAACCGTGCCCAGCAGCCGGTGTTCGGAGCGCGGCAGCGCATCCCCCTGATTGGTTAGCACGAAGGCGCCGGTGCCGTAGGTCGCCTTGGTCTCCCCCGGGGAGAGGCAACATTGTCCCACGGTGGCCGCCTGCTGGTCCCCGGCGAGCCCGCAGACAGTGATTGCGCGGCCGAACAACTCGGCGCTCGTTTCGGCAAGCGTCCCGTGCGTATCGACCACTTGTGCGAGCGCCGAGCGCGGCACGCCGATGAGGTCGCACAGCCCCGCGTCGAACTGCGCGCCGTCGAGCGGGAGCAGCAGCGTGCGGCTGGCATTGCTCGCGTCGCTGACGAACGCGCCGCCCGAGAGCTTGAACACCAGCCAGCTCTCCACCGTGCCCAGTGCCAGCGCCTTGCGCTCGGCTGCGGCGCGCACTGCAGCATCGTTGTCGATCAGCCAGCGCATCTTGGTGCCGGAGAAGTAGGGATCGAGCACCAGCCCGGTGCGGCGCTGGATATCCGCTTCATGCCCTGCCCCACGGAGGTCGTCGCAAAGGTCCGCGGTGCGCCGGTCCTGCCACACGATCGCTCGGGCGAGCGGTTCACCCGTGTTGCGGTCCCAGGCGACGACCGTCTCGCGCTGGTTGGTGATACCGATCGCGGCCACTGCCTCCGCGCTCCCCGCTTTGGCCACCACCTCCCGCGCGCAGGCGAGCGTGCGCTGCCAGATCTCGCCCGCGTCGTGCTCGACCCACCCCGGGCGCGGATAGTGCTGCGTCAGGGCCCGCTGGGCCATCTGGTGGAGCGCGCCGTCCGCCCCGAACAGCATTGCGCGTGTCGAGGTCGTGCCCGCGTCGAGGACGAGGATGTGTTCTCCCATCGGTTCATCCTAACCACTTTCCTCACTCCAGCGAAAGCTGGGATGGGGCGATACGAGTGGCGGCGGCGGGCGCTCACCGGAACGGCTACCGAGACCCAAACTCGACACACCTGCTCACCGCCCCCATATGGGGCGCATGGCAGGTCCCCCTCCAAAGCCTTGGCCGACCGGACTGGTCGAGCGCCCAGAGCCGCTGGTGCGCCGTGTGCTCGCGCCCAATCCGTCGCCCTACACCTACACGGGCACTCAGACCTATATCGTCGGCGAAAGCGATGCGGTTGCGGTGATCGACCCAGGCCCGGACGATCCGGCGCATATCGACGCGATCCTTCAAGCCGTCGGCGATGCAAGAATTTCCGCGATCATGTGCACGCACACGCACCGCGACCATTCGCCTGCCGCGCGCCCGCTCGCCGAGCGCACCGGCGCCCCGATCGTCGGCTGCGCGCCGCTGGTGCTCGACGACAGCGGGCCGCGGGCCGATGCCAGTTTCGACCGCGACTATGCGCCCGACCGGGTGATGGAGGACGGCGAGGCGATGACCGGCCCCGGCTGGACCTTGCGCGCCGTGCACACGCCCGGTCACACGTCGAACCACCTGTGCTTCGCGCTCGAGGAAACAGGTGCGCTGTTCACCGGCGATCATGTGATGGGCTGGTCCACCAGCGTCGTCGTCCCACCGGACGGCGACATGGGCGCCTACATGAAGAGCCTTGAGAGGCTCTACGAGCGCGACGACCGCGTCTACTACCCGGCGCACGGCGCACCGGTGGAGAAGCCGCGCCAGCTCGTGCGCGGGATGATCGGCCATCGCCGCCAGCGCGAGAACCAGATCCTGCGTCTGCTCGGTGAGGCGCCGCATTCCGCGGCCGATTTCGTGCCGCGTATGTACAAGGGCCTTGACCCGCGGCTGACCGGCGCGGCCGAGATGAGCGTCACCGCGCATCTGCTCGATCTGGAACGGCGCGGCCTCGTCGGCCGTTCGGGGGACGTATGGCAAACCCTTTGAGAACGAAGCGCCGTAGCGGCGAGACCCTCGGCCCGGAGGTCCACCGCGAGCGTCCTCTGGCGCTGGTGCAGGCCGTACCGTGGATGATCGTGATCGTCCTCCTCGCTCTCGCCGCCTGGCTTGGCTGGCGTGCGTTCGTCTATCAGGAGGAAGGCGATCCGGTCGGCAGCGCGATGCTGGCGTTCGAGAAGCAGAATTCGCTGACAGTGTTCTCCTCGCGCTTCGAAGTCGTCGCCGAGAGCGAGGACACGCGCGGCGTGCTCGGCGTACCGGTCCTACGCTCGCGGCAGGCGATGATCATTCCCGCGACAGTCGAATACCGCGTCGATCTCTCGCAGGTCGGACGCGAACGGATCGACTGGAATGCCGAGACGCAGCAGCTCGCCGTGCGCTTGCCGCAACTCCAGACCACGCGCCCCAACCTCGACGAGGCGCAGGCGCGCGTGTTTCAGGACGGCGTGTTCATCACTCGCGACGCCTCCCGCGACCTCAGCCAGAACAACTCGCGCCAGGCCGAACGCAAGGCGAGCGCCTTCGCGAAGAACCCCGAAGTGCTAACGCTCGCCCGGACCGCCGCGAAGGAGGCCGTGCGCCAGAACCTTGCAATCCCGCTGCAGATCGCCGGCTACGACCGCGCGACCGTGCAGGTCACCTTCGACGGGGAGCAGGCGCCTCCCGCGCGGTGACCCTCACGCCAGCCGCCGCGCCTGGCGGAAATGGGCGTAGCGGTTGAGCAGGTCGTGGATCACCTGCCCACTCGTATAGCCGGTCACGTCGTGGGCATGCTCACCTTCGGAGCTATGCGCCATGGCGCGGTAGTGGCGCCGTTCCTGCTCATGCGACTTGCGCGTCTCTGCCCAGACAAAGCTGGGGGAGAGAAACTCGCGGCTGCGGATAGTGTAGCGGAACACGCCTCGTTCGCCGTGCGGCACGGTAAGTTCGATCCGGTCGCCGTCTTCGGCGAGTTCGGGTGCGAGACCGTTCTCCCGCAGTTCCGCCGCCACCTCCTCCAGGGCCGGGCGCGCCGTGCCGCTCAGGAACCGGCCGATTTCGTCCCTGCCGAAGAACTTGGTGATCGAGGCGAGGCGTTGCTGCCAGTCCAGTTCCGGATCGGCCGGTGCATCCGTGGGCTGGGAGAGGTCGGCGGCGGTGCCCACCGCTTCCATCTGCAGTGCGCGCAGAAGGCCATAGCAGATGAAGATCAGGACCACCGCAAACGGCAGGGCGCTGGCGATCGCGGCCGTCTGCAGCGCCTCCAGCCCGCCCGCCACCAGTAGAACCGCGGCGATCCCGCCCGCGCAGACCGCCCAAAATATGCGCTGCCAGACGGGCGGGTTTTCGGCCGCCCCCGAGGTGATCATGTCGATCACCAGCGCGCCCGAGTCTGCCGAGGTCACGAAGAACGTGATCACGAGAAGCGTCGCGAGCAGCGACGTTATCGCTGCGAAGGGCAGTTCGGAAAGCATCTCGAACAGGGCGATCGGCAGATTGTCCGCCACCGTCCCGGCGATCGGCGCAGCGCCGCTCATGTCCATGCCGATGGCCGTGTTCCCGAAGACGGTCATCCACAGGCAGGTGAACAGCACCGGGACCAGCAGCACGCCGCCGACGAACTGGCGAATGGTGCGTCCGCGCGAGATCCGGGCAATGAACATACCCACGAAGGGCGACCAGGCGATCCACCACCCCCAATAGAACAGGGTCCAGTCGCCGAGCCACGGGTTGGGCTCGTAAGCGTACATGCGGAAGGTTCGTTGAACGAAGGCGCTGAGATAGGCGCCGAGGTTCTGGACGAATGCTTCGAGCAGGAAGACCGTCGATCCGGCGAAAAGCACGAACAGCAGCAGCGATACGGCAAGGACGATGTTGAGCTCGGACAGGCGCTTCACCCCCCTGTCGAGCCCAAGGAAAACCGATAGCGTGGCAAGTCCGGTGATGCCCGCGATCAGCAGCAGCTGCACGCCCGTCCCCACCGGCAGGTCGAACAGGTAGCTGAAACCGGCGTTGACCTGCAGCACGCCGAGTCCAAGCGAAGTTGCCACCCCGAACATCGTGCCCAGCACCGCGAACGTGTCGATCGCGTGGCCGATCGGCCCGTTGATCCGCCGCCCGATCAGCGGAAACAGCGCCGAGCGGATCGTTAGCGGCAGGCCGCGCCGGAAGGAGAAGTAGGCCAGCGCCAGCCCGACCACGACATAGATGCCCCAGGCATGGAACCCCCAATGGAAGAAGGTCAGCACCATCGCCTGCCGCGCGGCATCGACCGTTCCGCTCTCGCCTACCGGCGGGGATGCGTAGTGCTGGATGGGCTCGGCAACGCCGAAGAAGACGAGACCGATCCCCATTCCCGCGCTGAACAGCATCGCGAACCACGATAGATGGCTGTACTCGGGCTCGCTTTCGTCCGGCCCCAGCTTGATATCGCCGTAGCGGCTGATCATGAGGAAGACGACGAAGATCAGAAACCCCGCCACGGAGGCGATGTAGAACCAGCCGAAATCGGCCACGATGACGTCCTGCACCCGGTCGAACAAAGTGCCGGCGCGCTCCGCGAATATCGCACCGAACAGCGCGAAAGCCAGGATCAACGCCGCTGAAACGAAGAGGACCGGCGGATTGACCTTGATCCGCGCGCTTGGCTCCGCGCCTGCCGCTTCCTTCAAGACTGGATCGTTCACACCGCTCTCCCGAACTGCCTCCTTCGGCGAACAACGCCCGTCGCCCCGGTCGGTTGCGTCCCGTCGGACCTCGGACGAATAGCCTGAGATCGGGGGACATAAGAATAACTCCGCGACATGGGCGCGACCGCTTCCTATATGCCAGCGCGACAGGAGATTGGCATGTCCATCGAAAGCAAGACCCTCACTGGAACCGATCTGCTCGCGGAGGTCGACCGCCTGCGCAAGGAGCGCAACGCGGTGATCCTGGCGCACTACTATCAGAAGTCGGACATCCAGGACCTCGCCGATTTCGTCGGGGATTCGCTCGAACTGAGCCGCAAGGCAGCCGAGACCGATGCCGACGTGATCGTGTTCTGCGGCGTCAAGTTCATGGCCGACACGGCCAAGATCCTCAGCCCCGAGAAGATCGTCGTGTTGCCGGACATGGATGCCGGATGCAGCCTCGAGGATTCGTGCCCGCCGGAGAAGTTCAAGGCTTTCCGGGAGGCGCACCCCGATCACATCGCGCTGACCTACATCAACTGTTCGACCGAGGTGAAGGCGCTCTCCGACGTGATCGTCACCAGCTCCTCGGCCGAGACGATCATCAGCCAGATCCCGAAGGACCAGCCGATCATCTTCGGCCCCGACCGGCACCTGGGCGGATATCTCAGCCGCAAGTTCAACCGCGACATGCTGCTCTGGCCCGGCGTGTGCATCGTGCACGAGGCGTTCAGCGAGACCGAGCTGCTGAAGCTGAAGGAGCAGTATCCGGGCGCGCCGGTCGTCGCGCATCCCGAATGCCCGCCCACGATCATCGACCATGCGGACTACGTCGGTTCGACCAGCGGCATCCTCCAGTTCGCGCGCACGTTCGAAGGCGACACGCTGATCGTCGCGACCGAGCCGCACATCATCCACCAGATGGAAAAGACGCTGCCGGAAAAGAACTTCATCGGCGCACCCGGCGCGGACGGCAACTGCAGCTGCAACATCTGCCCCTACATGGCGCTCAACACGATGGAAAAGCTCTACGCCTGCCTGCGCGACCTGGAGCCGCGCATCGAGATCGAGGAAGGCCTGCGCCTCAAGGCCAAGCAGAGCCTCGACCGCATGCTGGAGATGGCGAGCGGCACTATCGGCAAGGGTGACTTGGGGAAGGTTTAACTCTCCCGTTGCCCCTTTGATCGAGCGCTGAAATGGTTATGGTTCGCGCCTCTATAAAGAGGTGCCGATGCTGCTGAACCGTAAGACTTTCCTCACGATTGCCTTCCTCTCGCTGCCCGCCGCGCTCGTCGCGCAGGGTGCGGCATCGGAAGATCCCTACATCTGGCTCGAAGAGATCCAGGGCGAACGCGCGCTCCAGCAGGTCGAGGAGTGGAACGCGGAGACTGAGGCGAAACTGACCGGCGAGCCCGAATACGCGATAGCCAGAGCCTGGGCGCGGCAGATCCTCGACGACGAGCGGCAGATCGCGATGCCCACCGCGATCCAGGGCGACCAGGTCACCAACCTGTGGCGCGACAAGGACAGTCCGCGCGGGCTCTGGCGCATCGCCTCGCTCGACAGCTATCTCGCCGGCGCGCCGGAATGGCGCGTGCTGATCGACGTTGACGCGCTTGGCAAGCGGGAGGGTGAAAGCTGGGTCTGGCACGGCGCCAACTGCCTCGCACCCGAATATACCCGCTGCCTCGTCTCGCTCAGCCCTGGCGGAACCGACGCGGACGTCGTGCGCGAGTTCGATGTCACGAACGGCGCCTTCGTGGAGGGCGGCTTCACCCTGCCCGCGGCAAAGTCGAACATCGCCTGGTTCGACGCGGACACGCTGATGGTCGGCACCGAATACGGCGCCGGCAGCATGACCGATTCGGGTTATCCGCGGCAGATCCGCCTGTGGAAGCGCGGGGCGGATCTCGCCGAAGCGCCGCAACTGGTCGAAGCCGCGAAGGAGGCAGTCAGCGCCGGCGCGTTCTCGATCCTCGACGGCACCACGCGCTGGCGCTTCGTCAATGTCTCGCCGAGCTTCTGGACCAACCGGGTCAGCCTGGTGCGCGAGGATGGCGCCACGGTAGCCCTGCCGTTGCCCGAGGATGCCGACTTCCAGGACGTGCTCGGTGGCCGCGTGATCGCCAAGCTCAACGCCCCGCTCGCGCAGGGCGGCACCACCTTCGCCGCCGGCTCGCTGGTCTCATGGCCGCTCGCGGAGATCGCCGCCGGAGGCGAGGCAGCACCGTCGCTGGTCTTCGCGCCGAGCGCTTCGCAGGCGCTGGAGGAAGTCGCGGCGTCGGAAGGCAAGCTGTGGATCAAACTGCTCGACGACGTTTCGGGCAAGCTCGTCGCACTCACGCCCGGCGCAAACGGCTGGACGGCCGAGGAAATGGCGCTGCCCGACAACTCCACGCTCTCGCTTGCGGCGGTTAGCGGGAACAGCGATCTCGCTCTGGTGACGGTCGAGGGCATGCTAACCCCGCCGACTCTCTATGCCGCCACGCCGGGCGCCGAGCCGCGCGTCGTCGATTCGATGCCCGCGCAGTTCGATGCGTCGAAATTCACGGTCGAGCAGCGCTTCGCCACCTCGAAGGACGGCACCAAGGTGCCCTACTACATCGCTCGCCCGAAGGATGCAGAGGGGCCGCTGCCCACGCTGATGCATGCCTACGGCGGGTTCCGCGCGGCGCAAACGCCGAAATATCTCACCGCGGAGCCCTATCGCAGCGGTCCGCTGGCGCTGTTCTGGCTCGAGGAAGGGCATGCCTACGTGCTCGCCAACATCCGCGGCGGCGGGGAGTACGGGCCGCGCTGGCATGAGGACGCTCTGCGCGAGAAGCGCCAGAACAGCTTCGACGACCTGCACGCCGTCGCCGAGGACCTGATCGCGAACCATCTCGCGGTGGCGGACGGGATCGGCATCTCGGGCCGCTCGAACGGCGGCGTGCTCGTCGGCGCGGCGGCGAACCAGCGTCCGGACCTCTACGCGGCCGTCATCTCGGGATCGCCGCTCGACGACATGAAGCGCTATCACAAGCTGCTCGCCGGCGCCTCGTGGATGGCGGAGTACGGCAACCCCGACGTGCCCGAGGACTGGGCGTTCATGAGGCAATGGTCACCCTACCAGAACCTCCGCGCGGTCGAGGGTTATCCGGCCACCTTCTACTACAGCTCGACGCTCGACGACCGGGTCCACCCCGGCCACGCGCGCAAGATGGCGGCCAAGCACGAGGAACTGGGGCAGACGTTCTATTTCCACGAGTACCGCGAGGGCGGCCATTCGGTGGGAGCGGACCATGCCGAGGATGCAAAGCGTGCGGCGCTGCTGTTGACCTTCCTCAATCGCGAACTGGCGAAGATCGACTGAGCCGTGCCGCAACCTATAGCCCGCCGGAGCATTGAGGCCGCATGACGGTCGATCTCCGGTGGCTCTGGACGCGGATCAACGCGAACTACTGGTTCTATCCAGCGCTGTTCTCAATCCTCGGAGCGGCGCTCGCATTCACGTTGGTATTCCTCGACCGCAGCGGTGCGGCCGAGTTCATCAACGATTCGGAACTGATCGTTCCCGCCAGGCCCAACGGCGCGGCGAACATGCTGACCGTGATCGCCGCCTCCATGATTGGTGTCGCATCAACCGTGTTTTCGATCACGATCGCGGCGGTAGCTTATGCCAGCGGCACCTACGGGCCGCGCCTGTTGACCAATTTCATGGAAGACAAAGGCAACCAGTTCAGCCTGGCGACCTTCATCGGCACCTTCGTCTACGCGATTACGGTGCTGCGCACGATCCGCAAAGAAGACGAAGTCGCCGCCAGCGCCGAGGAGGCGCTGGCGACCGCGCTGCCCGGCTTCGTCCCGCAGATCTCCCTGCTGGGGGCTTACCTGCTGATGGCGCTGTCGGTCGCGGTATTGGTCTACTTCCTGAATCATGTGCCAGCGAGCATCCGGATCAATTCGGTACTCGAAGGGATTGGCCGGCGCCTGCTTGAGGATATCCGCGACAACTATCCGCAAGACGCCAACGGCGGAGAACTGGAACCCGCGCCGGAAGGTCAGCCTTTGCCGACCGAAGTCACCGGGTATGTCCAACTCATCGACTTCGAGGAGCTCGAACGGATCGCCAAGGACACGGGCTGCAAGATAGCGCTGGAAGTTCGGACGGGGGACTTCGTCCATCCCGGCATGGCCATGGTGCGACTGTGCGAAGGTACAGCGAATGACGAGTTCGAGAAGCGGACGCGCAAGGCTTTCACGCTCGGCCCCAGCCGCACGCCGACACAGGATCCGCAGTTCTTGATCGACGAACTCGTCGAGATCGGGCTGCGCGCGCTCTCGCCGGGCATCAACGATCCCTTTACGGCCATCACGGCGATCCACTGGCTCGGCGCGGCGACCGCCGAGTTGGGACGCCGGGACCTTCGGCTGCGGTCAGAGGACCATCCGGAGAGCGGCTTGGTGCATCCCTTGCCGGACACCTATATCCATTTCCTGCAGCGTGGGTTCGGCGCGATGCGCAGCGCGGTGGCGACCAGCCCCAATGCATCGCTGGTAATGTTCGATGCCTTGCGCACGGCCGCCGCCCCAATCGGCAATCCGCGGCGCAAGGCGATGCTGCGTCAGGAGGGCACCAGACTGGTCGAGCAAGCCCGGCACGCCCTCCGCGGGCCTGACCTCGACCAGGTCGAAACGCGCTACGCCATATTCCAGCAGGCATTCTGGGCGTGAGTCTCAGTCTGCGGACGCAACCGCTTTGACGGCGCGCGGCTCGGCAACTTTGGCGAGCAGGAGCGCGCAAGCGACGAACGCCATGCCGGTCATGTCGGGCCAGCCGAGCACTTCGCCGAACGCGACCCAGCCGATCGCAGCGGCGATCGCAGGCTGCGTCAGCAGCGCGACACCGATCACGAGCGGCGGGAAATGCTTGAGCGAGAAGACGAGCAATCCCTGGCCGACGATTTGGCTCGAGATCGCCAGTCCGACGACCGGTGCCCAGCCGGCGGCACCCGGCCAGACCGGTTCGCCCATCACCAGCGCGATCGCGAGTAGTATAGGCGCAGAAGCGAGACCGACCAGCAGCAGCACCGTCCACTGCCCCAGGCCCGAGCGAGCCCGCTGCGCGGGAATGAGGTAGAAGGCGTAGAAGATCCCGGCGAGCAGACAGAACAGGTCGCCGACGAGCGTTACTGTCGAAATCTCCAAACTGCGTCCCATCAGGATCGCCGCGCCACCGAGCGCGGCAGCCAGCACCAGCCACTCACGCCTGACGGGCATCCGGCGCAGCGCGAAGAGGCCCCAGATCATCAGAATGACGCTGCCCGAATTGCCGAACAGGGTTGCATTGCCGAGCCGCGTGCGTTCGATCCCCACGTGCCAACTCGCGAGATCGAGCGCAAAGAACAGTCCCGCCGCCAGGACGAGCAGCGCAAGCCGCCGGTCCAGCGGACCCGGCGACCGTGCGCGCCAGGCAAGCAAGGCGATCACCGGCAGAGCGATCACCATACGCCACAATCCGGCGGCGACCGGGCCGGTATCGGCCATGCGAACGAACCACGGGCCGAAGGCGAGCGCGACGTTGCCGCCGATCAGCGCGGCGAAGTGCCAGCCGCCGGCCTGATAGTTTTTCTGACCCTCCGGTTCGGTTGTGATCGCCATGGCCGCCCCCTAGCTCCAATGGCAGAAAGCGACAGCAAAAAGGATGTGTCCCGAATGCACGAGAATCTGTTCGAACCGCTGACCATGGGTGCCCTCCAGGCGAAGAACCGCATTTTCATGGCGCCGCTCACGCGCGGCCGCGCGACACTGCCCGGCGTAGTGCCGAACGAGATGATGGCGACCTACTATCGCCAGCGTGCAGGCGCCGGGCTAATCATCAGCGAAGCGACGGGGATCAGCGTCGAAGGGGCGGGCTGGCCGGGCGCACCGGGCATCTGGAGCGATGAGCAGATCGAAGGCTGGAAGCCTGTCACCGATGCCGTGCACCGCGAAGGCGGGCTGATCGTGCTCCAGCTCTGGCACATGGGGCGGCTGGTCCACCCCGACTTTCTCGACGGCGCGCCCCCTGTCTCCGCCAGCGCGACGACAGCGCCCGGGCATGCCCACACGTACGAAGGGCGCAAGGACTACGAACCGGCCCGCGCGCTGAGCATCGAGAACATCGTCCGCGTGGTCGAGGATTATCGCAAGGCGGCCGAGAACGCGAAGAGGGCCGGCTTCGACGGCGTCCAGCTCCATGGCGCGAATGGCTATCTGGTCGACCAGTTCCTGCGCGATTCGACCAATCTGCGCGAGGATGAATACGGCGGCTCCGCGGAAAACCGCGCGCGCTTGTTGCGGGAAGTTCTGACCGCGCTGATCGATGTCTGGAGCGCGGACCGCGTCGGATTACGCCTCAGCCCCAACGGCGAGACGCAGGGCTGCGACGACAGCGATCCGGCGGCGACCTTCGGCGCAGCCGCCAAGGTGGCGCAGGATCTCGGCATCGCCTTCCT